>CAIOLZ010000250.1 GCA_903859265.1 uncultured beta proteobacterium | reverse complement strand
TGGCGTCATGGCCGGCATTTATCTGGCTGAATTCGACACCAAAGGCTGGCTTGCCAACCTGACGCGTTTCGTGAACGACATTTTGCTGTCGGCACCCAGTATCGTCATTGGCTTGTTCGTCTATGCGATTGCGGTCAACCCTTTCCACTCGTTCTCTGCCCTGGCAGGCGTACTGGCGCTGGCGCTGATCGTGATTCCGGTGGTGATCCGTACCACGGAGAATATGTTGCAGCTGGTGCCACCGGGTCTGCGCGAAGCTGCTTACGCACTGGGCGCGCCCAAGTGGAAAGTTATTTTGAGCATCACCCTGAAAGCCGCTCGCACCGGTGTGATCACCGGCATCCTGCTGGCGGTGGCCCGGATTGCGGGCGAAACGGCACCCTTGCTGTTTACCGCTTTGAGCAACCAGTTCTGGACTTCCAGCCTGAACCAGCCCATGGCCAGCTTGCCCGTGACCATTTTCAAATTCGCGATGAGCCCCTACGAAAACTGGCAAAAACTGGCCTGGGCTGGCGTGTTCCTCATCACGCTGGCGGTGCTGGCACTCAATATCCTGGCGCGCGTGTTGACCCGCGCCAAAAGCTGACCGGCGCAAAGTCCTCCTTCAGAAAAGAGAAAATCCATGCTCGACACCACAAAAGTCATTGAGAAGACCAAGCTTTCGGTCAAAAACCTGAATTTCTACTACGGCAAGTTCCATGCGCTCAAGGGCATCAACATGGAAATTCCCGAGAACAAGGTGACTGCATTTATTGGTCCATCGGGCTGCGGCAAATCCACCTTGCTGCGTATCTTCAACCGCATGTTCGAGTTGTACCCGGAGCAACGCGCCGAAGGCCAGATATTGCTCGATGGAGAAGACCTGCTGACCAGCAAGGAAGACGTGGCCCTGCTGCGTGCCAAGGTCGGCATGGTGTTCCAGAAGCCGACGCCGTTCCCGATGTCGATCTATGACAACATCGCCTTTGGCGTGAAGCTGTTCGAGAACCTGAACACGACTGACATGGAAGAGCGCGTCGAGTGGGCGCTGCGCAAGTCGGCGCTGTGGACCGAAGTAAAGGACAAACTGCACCAGAGCGGCAGCAGCCTGTCGGGCGGACAGCAGCAGCGTCTGTGCATCGCGCGCGGCATTGCAATCAAGCCCGAAGTGCTGCTGCTTGACGAGCCCTGCTCGGCGCTGGACCCGATTTCAACCGCCAAGGTCGAAGAACTGATTGTGGAACTCAAGTCCGATTACACGGTGGTGATCGTGACCCACAACATGCAACAGGCTGCGCGTTGCAGCGACTACACCGCCTATATGTATCTGGGCGACCTGGTCGAATTCGGTTCGACCGAGCAGATGTTTTTCAAGCCCACGCGCAAAGAGACCGAGGATTACATCACGGGCCGCTTCGGCTAAATTCAGGCCGCACACCAGGATTACCCATGCCAGACAAACACATCTCCACCCAATTCGATTCCGAACTGACCTCTGTTTCCAGCCAGGTGCTGGAGATGGGTGGCCTGGTGGAGTCGCAAATCCGTCAGGCGATCTACGCACTGTCCCAGTTCAACCTGGACGCCGCGCAAGCGGTTTCCACGCACGAAGCGCGCGTCAACGCGATGGAAATCGAGATCGATCATGCGCTGTCCTCGATCATTGCCCGCCGCCAGCCGACCGCACGCGATTTGCGCCTGCTCATTGCCATCTCCAAAACCACGGCCAATCTGGAGCGCGTGGGGGACGAGGCTGAAAAAATCGCCCGCATGGTGCGCTCCATTATCGAGAGCGGATCGCCCCGGTCGCTGCCGTCACTCGAGTTGCGGGTGGCTGCTGACATGGCGTCTGGCCTGCTGAACAAGGCTTTGGACGCATTCGCCCGCCTCGATGTCAACGCCGCGGTCACGATCCTGAAAGAAGACGACCTGATCGACGAAGAGTTCGATGGCTTCGTGCGCAAGCTCATCACTTACATGATGGAAGACCCGCGCATGATTTCCCCCAGCCTGGATCTGCTGTTTCTGGCCAAAGCGATTGAGCGCATCGGTGACCATGCCAAAAATATCGCGGAGTTCATCATCTATGTGGTCAAGGGCGAAGATGTGCGCCACACCAGTATGGAAAAGATCGAGGCGGTCATCAAATGAGAAACATGCCGGCAGTTTTGGTGGTGGAAGATGAATCGGCGATCGCCGAACTGATCGCCGTTAATCTGCGGCACAACGGCTTCAAAACGACTTGGGCCATTGACAGTGCGAGTGCCGAACGCGAAGTGGAAGCGTCATTGCCCGACCTCATTTTGCTGGACTGGATGCTTCCCGGCGAGAGCGGCTTGATGCTGGCCAAGCGCTGGCGCGCCAGTCCGCGCACCAAGGACGTGCCCATCATCATGCTCACCGCGCGCGGCGATGAGGCCGATCGCGTGGCTGGGCTCGATGCCGGTGCCGATGATTACATCGCCAAGCCTTTTTCGACCAAAGAGCTGCTGGCCCGGGTGCGTGCTGTTTTGCGGCGCAAGGCGCCTGAACAGGTGGGAGAAAAAATGGTGATCGGCGGCCTGTCGCTGGATCCCTCTACCTACCGGGTTTCCTTTGAGGATCAGCCGCTTAAACTGGGACCTACCGAGTTCAAACTGCTGCAATATTTCATGAATGCCGCCGAGCGCGTGCACAGCCGGGCACAACTGCTTGACAAGGTCTGGGGTGATCATGTGTATATCGAAGAGCGCACCGTGGACGTTCACGTCAAGAGACTGCGTGAAGCACTTTGCAACGCCGGACCAATGGTCGAGACCGTGCGCGGAGCAGGTTATCGCCTGACCGCAAAACCCGCTACACCGATCGTTCCGGTGACATCCGGTGCTGAAAAAAGCAGCGCCTGACAGACTACAGTAGCGCATGTTTTGGCGCCTGGTTACCTTTCTGCTTTTTCAGTGTGTGCCGGCCTTGGTCGCGTGGAATATTTTTGGTGAGCCGAGTCGCGGATTCGCAGCTTTGCTGGCCGCAATGGTCGGCTGCTACCTGTGGCTGCTGGTCGATGTTTTGCGCGGCTGGCGGTTGCTGCGCTGGTTGCGTGCAGGCGATACGTCCGAGGTTCCCCTGGCCGGTGGCATGTGGGGGGAGGTTTTCGATCGCATTCGCAAGCTAGTGCGCGGGCGTGACCGTGCCGTGCTGGAGAGTGAAAATCGGCTGCAGGACTTTTTGGCGGGTTTGCAGGCATCACCCAATGGAGTGGTGATGCTCGATGCAGAAGGCCGCATTGAATGGTTCAACCAAACCGCTGCCGGGCATTTCGGCTTTGATGCACGCCGCGACATGCTGCAGCACTTTGGCAACCTGGTGCGCGACCCCGGATTTGCGGCTTACTATGCCAACCGGAATTTTCAGCACGACGTGAAAATGCCGGGGCGCAACACTACGGCAACCAAACCGGTCAATCTTTCGGTGCATTTGCATCCCTACGGCGAGGGCCGCAGTCTGGTCCTCTCACAGGACATCACCGCCAAAGAGCAGGCAGAAGCCATGCGGCGCGACTTCGTGGCCAACGTTTCGCATGAAATCCGCACCCCATTGACGGTGCTTTCGGGTTTTGTCGAAACGCTGCAATCGCTGCCGCTGCAAGAGCAAGAGCGCAGCCGCTTTCTCGATTTGATGTCGCAACAGGCCCAACGCATGCAGACGCTGGTGAGCGACTTGCTGACCTTGTCACGCCTTGAGGGAAGTCCTTTGCCCTCGTACACGGAATGGCATTCGGTCCCCGCGCTGATGGCGCAGTGCGAGCAGGACTCGCTGGAGCTATCGCGGCTTCTTTGGTCGCAGCCCCAGCCCTTGCATTTCGAATCCAATACGAAGTCCGAGATTGCCGGCTCCGGCTCCGAACTGATGAGTGCCATGTTCAACCTGATTGCCAACGCAGTTCGGTATTCGCCCTCCGACAAGCCCATTGCGGTGACTTGGACGGCCATGCCGGATGGCTCTGCGGTCTTTAG
>CAIOLZ010000249.1 GCA_903859265.1 uncultured beta proteobacterium | reverse complement strand
GGGCCAACCGCTTCGCCAGCTACCGGATCGACCGGGCCGACGTAATAAATCACGCGGTTGGTGAAATCTACAGGCAAGGGCTCGCCTCTGGCCAGCATGCCCTGAATGCGTTTGTGGGCGGCGTCGCGGCCGGTCAGCATTTTGCCGTTCAGCAGCAGCGTTTGGCCCGGGGCCCAGCTTGCAACTTCGGCTTTGGTCAGGGCGTTGAGGTCCACACGTTTGCTTTTCTGCGTGTCGGGCACCCAGTTGACGTTGGGCCACAAATCCAGTGACGGTGGGTCCAGATAGACCGGCCCGCTGCCGTCCAGCACGAAGTGGGCATGGCGGGTCGCAGCGCAGTTGGGAATCATCGCCACAGGTTTGCTGGCTGCGTGGGTGGGGTACATCTTGATCTTGACGTCCAGCACCGTCGTCAGCCCGCCCAGGCCTTGCGCTCCAATGCCCAGTGCATTGACTTTTTCGTACAACTCCAAACGCAGCTCTTCGACTTTGGTAAGCGCCGCACCGCTACTCGACTTGGCCTGAAGTTCGTACATGTCCAGGTCGTCCATCAGGCTTTCCTTGGCCATCAGTACGGCTTTTTCTGCCGTGCCGCCGATGCCGATGCCCAGCATTCCGGGCGGGCACCAGCCTGCACCCATCGTGGGCACGGTTTTGAGCACCCAATCAACGACCGAGTCGCCGGGGTTGAGCATGATCATCTTGCTTTTGTTCTCGGAACCGCCGCCCTTGGCCGCGACCGTGACTTCCACCGTATTGCCCGGCACCAGTTCGGTAAAGATCACTGCCGGCGTGTTGTCTTTGGTGTTCTTGCGCAGGAACTCGGGGTCCGCGACCACACTGGCCCGCAGCGTGTTGTCAGGGTGGTTGTAAGCGCGGCGCACGCCTTCGTTGATGGCGTCATCAACGCTGCCACCAAAGCCTTCCCAGCGCACATCCATGCCAACTTTCAAAAAGACGTTGACGATACCGGTGTCCTGGCAGATCGGGCGGTGACCTGTGGCGCTCATTTTGCTGTTGGTGAGGATTTGGGCAATGGCGTCTTTGGACGCGGCGCTTTGCTCGCGCTCATAAGCACGTGCGAGGTGGGCAATGTAATCGCTGGGGTGGTAGTAGCTGATGTATTGCAGAGCGGCAGCAACAGATTCGATCAGGTCTTCCTGGCGGATGGAGGTGGACATAGGTTGGCAGTGTAGGGTTGCGGTTTGGGCGCGCTGGAGGGTGATTTGGTTCAATGCCGGAGTTTAGTCAATCCGCCCCGGTGCCCGATGGAAGCGCTAATCCGGCTGACTATAAGTCAGTGATGTGTAAGTGCGCGGCACCAATATTGGGCGAGTTTTGATTCAACCGAGGAGACATTGATGACCACAACAACGACGACCGAAACCACGGTGTACTTGCCCAGTGCCGATTTTTCAAAAAATGCTGCCATCCCCAGCATGGCGGCCTACGACGCCCTGTGCCGCGAGGCGGACGCCGATTACCAGGGCTTTTGGGGCCGCCTCGCTAAAGAATTTATCAGCTGGAAAGTGCCATTCACCCAGGTTCTGGATGAGAGCAACGCGCCGTTCTTCAAATGGTTTGCCGACGGCAAGCTCAATGCCTCCTACAACTGCCTGGATCGCAATGTTGAAAAAGGTCTGGGCGACAAGACAGCCATCATTTTCGAGGCCGATGGTGGCGAAGTCACCAAAATCAATTACAAGGACTTGCTCGCCAAAACCAGCAAGATTGCCAACGGGCTGCGTTCACTTGGCATCAAAAAGGGTGACCGGGTCGTCATCTACATCTCGATGTCGATTGATGGCGTTGCAGCGATGCAAGCTTGTGCGCGCATTGGCGCGACGCACTCTGTGGTGTTCGGTGGCTTTTCGGCGCAGTCGCTGCGCGACCGGGTGGAAGACACAGGCGCGGTGGCCATCATCACCGCGGACCACCAGGTGCGTGGCGGCAAGCTGTTGCCTTTGAAATCCATCGTCGATGATGCATTGAAACTCGGTGGTTGTGATTCGATCAAAAACGTTCTGGTGGTCAAGCGCAGCGGCGCAGACGTCGCGATGACGGCTGGGCGCGACATCTGGATGGAAGACTTGGTGGCGAACCAGTCTGCAGTGTGCGAACCCGAGTGGGTCGAAGCGGAGCACCCGCTATTTTTGCTCTACACCTCCGGCTCGACCGGTAAACCCAAGGGGGTCCAGCATTCCACCGGCGGCTATTTGCTGCACGCCGCCCTGACCACCAAATGGACCTTCGATCTGAAGGCTGACGATGTGTTCTGGTGCACTGCCGATATCGGCTGGGTTACCGGCCACACCTACATCACTTACGGCCCGCTGGCTTTGGGCGGCACCGAAATTGTGTTTGAGGGCGTGCCCACTTACCCGGATGCAGGACGTTTCTGGAAAATGATTCAGGACCACCAATGCACGGTTTTCTACACCGCACCGACCGCTATCCGCTCGCTCATCAAAGCCGCCGAGGCCAATGATGCTGTGCACCCCAAGAGCTACAACCTCAACAGCCTGCGCCTGCTCGGTTCAGTGGGTGAGCCAATCAATCCGGCGGCATGGGAGTGGTACTACAAACACGTTGGCGGTAGCAAGTGCCCGATCGTGGACACCTTCTGGCAAACCGAGACTGGTGGCCACATGATCACGCCACTGCCAGGTGCCACGCCGATGGTGCCGGGTTCGTGCACCCTGCCTTTTCCCGGCATTCAGGCCGCCATCGTTGACGAAACCGGCAAAGATGTGCCGAACGGGCAGGGCGGCATTCTGGTGGTGAAGAAACCCTGGCCATCCATGATTCGCAACATCTGGGGCGATCCTGAACGTTTCAAAAAGAGTTACTACCCGGACGACTTCAAGGGCAAGTACTACCTGGCCGGTGACGGCGCAATCCGCGATGCCAAAACAGGCTACTTCACCATCACAGGGCGTATTGACGACGTGTTGAACGTATCCGGCCACCGCATGGGAACGATGGAAATTGAGTCTGCTTTGGTGAGCTGTACCGAACTGGTGGCCGAAGCCGCCGTGGTCGGACGCCCCGATGACACCACGGGTGAAGCGGTTTGCGCCTTCGTGGTGCTCAAGCGTCCTTTACCAAGCGGGGACGAGGCCAAGGCCATTGCCAAACAATTGCGCGACCACGTAGGCAAAGAGATCGGTCCGATTGCCAAGCCCAAAGACATTCGCTTCGGTGAAAACTTGCCCAAAACCCGTTCGGGCAAGATCATGCGCCGCCTGTTGCGCTCGATTGCCAAGGGTGAGGCGATCACGCAAGATACGTCCACCCTGGAAAATCCGGCAATCCTGGACCAGTTGGGCCAGGCCTACTAAGCTGCTACAAGCTGAGTATCCAGGCCACCAGATTTTTGGCCTCGGTTTCATTGACCTGCGGGTTGGATGGCATCGGCACGGCGCCCCAAACGCCGCCGCCGCCCTTCATGATTTTGACAGCAAGCCGGTCCGCCGCCGCCTTGTCGCCCTTGTATTTGGCGGCGACGTCTTTATAGGCGGGGCCGACCAGCTTGCGGTCCACCGCATGGCAACTCATGCAATTTTTGGACGTTGCCAAGGCCTGGTCTGCAAATGCGTGGGGAGCGCCAAAAAACAGGAAAGTGGCGGCCAGCAAAACGAGCGCCGCGCCTGATCCGGTAATCCTGCACGTTTTCAGGCGGTTTGTCGGGGTTGACCGTGGC
>CAIOLZ010000248.1 GCA_903859265.1 uncultured beta proteobacterium | reverse complement strand
GCACGCGCCCTGCTGCGTCGCTCCAAAGTCGGCTTTGTGTTTCAGGCTTTCCATGTTTTGCCGCATCTGGACGTGACCCAAAACGTGGCCCTGCCCCTGCTGCTGGCCGATGAACCGACTGGCAATCTCGATCCGCAGACCGCATCGCTGGTGATGCAGGCCCTGGTTGCGCAGTGTCGCAACCACGGCACCACCCTGATATTGGTCACCCACTCGGGCACAGCCACGCTCGCGGCCGACCGAGTGCTGCGGCTGAGCACCCAAGGGCTGGCTCCAATTGGTGAACCCGGCGCGCCCGGCGCCGGCCCGGCCTCATGAAACGACCCGCCATGGTGGTGGCTCTATGGCGACTGCTCACTACGTTTTCGCTGCAGGAAATGCGCCAGCACCCGTGGCGCAATGCCGCGGCCGTGGTGTCGGTCATGCTGGGCGTCGCGCTGGCGTTTTCGGTGCACCTGATCAACGCCTCTGCGCTCGATGAGTTTTCCAGTGCCGTGCGCTCGGCGGGCGGCCAGCCTGATCTGCAATTGCGCAGCAGCGCACCGAACGGCGTGGATGAAGCGCTGTTTGCCAAGCTGTTGCGCCACCCGGATGTTGCGCTGGCGTCGCCGGTACTGGAGCTGAGCACCTTTGCACAGGCAGGGGGCAATGCGTCCCAAACGCAAGCACATGCGAACGCTCAAACGCCATCTCGGCTGTTGTTGCGCATTGTCGGAGTGGATGCATTGCAGGTCTTCGCCACGGCACCGGACCTGATGCCAATACCCGCGCAAGGCGCCAGCCGCAGCAGCATTTTTTTGCCGGATGCAATCTTCCTCAACGCCGCAGCGCAAAACGCATTGACGGGTCCAACCGTTGCGCTGCAACAAGGCCTGCAAACCAGAACACTGCATGTAGCCGGGCAAGTGCGCGCCAGCGGGCCGGCGATGGGTGTCATGGACATTGGCGCGATGCAAGATCTTTTTGGCAAGGTGGGGCAACTCAGCCGGATCGATATACGGCTGCAACCCGGCGTCAGCAAAAGCGCTTTTGTGCAGGCACTGCAATCTGGCGCCGACTGGAGCGCCGCAGCCCAACTCTCTGAACCGGCGGATGCCGAACAACGCATCAGCAACCTTTCCCGCGCCTACCGGGTCAACCTCACGGTGCTTGCGCTGATCGCGCTGTTCACCGGCGGCTTTCTGGTGTTTTCGGTGCTGAGTCTGAGCGTGACGCGGCGTGCACAGCAATTCGCTTTGCTCGGGGTGCTCGGACTCACCGGCCGCGAACGATTGGCGCTGGTACTCCTGGAAGCGGCGGCCCTTGGAATTGCCGGCAGCATTGCGGGATTGCTGCTGGGCACCGCGTTGGCAGCATTGGGGTTGCGCTGGCTGGGCGGCGATCTGGGCGGCGGTTACTTTTCGGGCGGCGCACCGGCACTGCAATGGAGCCCCGGCGCCGCGATCGTATTCGGCGCACTGGGCCTGGTTTGCGCGCTGGCCGGTGCCTGGTGGCCGGCGCGTGCGGCACAAGGCATGCCACCGGCACAAACCCTCAAAGGGCTGGGCCACTTCAGCGGCCGGGGCCACGGCGCAAAAGCCGGCGCCCTGCTACTGACCATCGGTGCGCTCCTGGCCTTGCTTCCACCCATAGGCTCTATGCCCTTGGGGGCGTACTGCAGCATTGCAATTTTGTTACTCGGGGGAATCATTGCGCTGCCGACGCTGGTCGGTTGGTTGCTCGACGGCCTGGCGCCCCGTGTATCAGGACACGCGTTGGCCATGCTGGCGGTGGAACGTGCCCGCCGCGTGCGGGAGAGTGCAGCAGTTGCCGTCAGCGGCGTGGTCGCAGCGCTGAGTCTGGCGGTGGCATTGACGGTCATGGTGAACAGCTTTCGGACCTCGGTCACACAATGGCTCGACAGCGTGCTGCCCGCGGCTTTGTAT
>CAIOLZ010000247.1 GCA_903859265.1 uncultured beta proteobacterium | reverse complement strand
TTCATTACCAAATCGAGCCAGACGGACGACATTCTGGAGGCCATCCGCCATGTACTGGAAGGCGGCGTTTATATGCCGGCGGAATTGCGTGTCGAAATGGCCCTGTCGGCCAAAGACGGGGCGCAAGTTCCGGTCAACAAAATGCCGCTCACCCGGCGCCAGGAGCTGGTACTGGGCTGCTTGCTGGATGGCATGTCGAACAAGGAAATCAGCGATATTCTGAACGTCTCGGAGGAGACGATAAAGACCCATGTGACCGCCATATTGCGTTATTTCGAAGTGCAAAACCGCACCCAGGCCGTGGTCGCGGCGGCGCGCGCCGGCTACCGGTCCGCAATCAGCAAATAAGCCAGGATTTGCTGTCCGGTGGACAATACCGCGATGGCAGATAAAGTGCACCCCAAAGTCGTTCCCCTTGTTGACCAGCGCTCGGCGGCGTTGGCGCCACCGTTTCGGGCTTTTGACCCCGCTTACCGTGTTGCTCCTGCCGGAACCATTGCAGACAGCCTGCACAGGCCGCTGAGGGATTTGCGCATCAGCGTGACGGATCGCTGCAATTTCCGCTGCAGCTACTGCATGCCGAAAGAAGTTTTTCACAAGGACTATCCCTACCTGCCGCATGCGGACCTGCTCAACTTCGAGGAGATCACACGCATCGCCCGCCAGTTCGTGGCGCATGGCGTGCAAAAAATCCGCTTGACCGGTGGCGAACCCTTGCTGAGAAAGAACATTGAAGTTCTGATCGAACAACTTGCCGGTTTGCGCACGGTACAAGGCCAGCCACTCGACCTGACGTTGACGACCAACGGTTCACTGCTGGCGCGCAAGGCGCACACCCTGAAGGCGGCGGGTCTGCAGCGTGTTACGGTGAGCCTCGACGGTTTGGACGATGCGGTTTTTCGCCGCATGAACGATGTTGACTTCCCGGTGCACGAAGTCCTGCAGGGCATCGAAGCGGCGAAGCAGGCTGGCCTGGGGCCGATCAAAGTCAATATGGTGGTCAAGCGCGGCACCAACGACCACGAACTGATCCCGATGGCGCGCCACTTCAAAGGCAGCGGCGTGGTGCTGCGGTTTATCGAATACATGGACGTTGGCGCCACCAACGGCTGGCGACTCAATGAGGTACTTCCGTCCCGTGAGGTCATCGCCCGGCTGCAGCAAGAGCTGCCACTTATCCCCCTCGAAGCCTCCATGCCGGGAGAGACGGCGCAACGCTGGGGCTATGCGGATGCGGATGGCCGCCACGACGCGCACGCCGGCGAAATTGGCGTTATCAGCAGCGTCACGCAGGCTTTTTGCGGCGATTGCAACCGCGCACGGCTGTCCACCGAGGGTCAGTTGTACCTGTGCCTGTTTGCCTCGCAGGGCTATGACCTGCGTAGCCTGGTGCGCGGCAATGGCCCGGCAGATGCGACCGACGCTGACCTTGCATCGGCCATCGGTCATATCTGGCAAGGCCGCACGGACCGCTATTCGGAACTGCGCAGTGCACAAGACCCCATGGCTGACGTTTCGACCGGACGTAGGGTCGAAATGAGCTACATCGGAGGTTGATGGATGACCGAGGAACGCCCTCATGCTGCCGTGTGCGCCATCGTGCTGGCAGGCGGGCGCGCCACGCGCATGGGCGGCGTGGACAAAGGTTTGCAACCTTTTCTGGGTCAGCCTCTGGTGGCCCATGCACTGCACCGGCTCAATGGGCAAAGCCGCGGCGCACCGGGTCTGGTGGCGATCAACGCGAACCGCAACCTTGACCGTTATGGCCAATTCGGAGTTCCCGTTTGGGCCGACTTGAACAACGACTTTGATGGCCCCTTGGCGGGCCTGCAAACCGCGTTTTTGCACTGCATGGCCCACGCCGGCAGCCACTTCGACACGCCCCGGCCGATCGAATTTTTGTTGACCGTCCCCTGTGATTCACCCCTGTTCCCGCCAGACTTGCTGACCCGGCTCCACACTGCGCTGATTGACCAGCGTGCTGATATTGCGATTGCGCTGGCACCCGAGCTGCAGAACGATGGCAGCACTGCATTGCGCCCGCAACCTGTCTTTGCCTTGCTCAAAACCACATTGCGAATCAGCCTTGAAAACTACCTGTCCAGCGGCGCTCGCAAAATCGACACATGGTTGTACCAGCACGGCGTGGCACGCGTCGCCTTCGACCAGCCGCACGATGCTCCGCAGGCCTTTGCCAACGCCAATACCCTCGCAGAACTTCACACCTTGGAGCGGCTATGACAGCCACCAACCCTTCACTCGATGACATCGCGGCAGCGCTTGCCGGCTACGACCCGCAGGCTCTGCGGGCGGACATGGTGCAGCAATTTTTGCAATCGCTGGTCAAGCCTGTGCGGGAGCACCAGACCCTTCCCCTCAAAGAAGCGCTGGGCAGAGTGCTGGCCCGCGACGTACTGTGCCCCATCGATGTACCCGCCCACGACAACTCGGCCATGGACGGCTACGCCTTCGACGGTGCAGCACTGGGTGCGGCCGGCGATTCCGGAACTTTGGCGTTGACCGTGGTGGGTACCGCGCTTGCGGGTGCGGTATGGACGGGTAGCGTACTTGCCGGTCAATGTGTCAGGATCATGACCGGGGCCGTGATGCCAGCGGGTCTCGATACGGTAGTGCCACAGGAATTGGTGACCGTGAATGGGCAGACGATCACCCTCACCACCAGCGCCATAGCGCCGGGTGATAACCGCCGGTTCAAAGGCGAGGACCTCTGCAAGGGCCAGCCCGCATTGCGTGCGGGAGACCGCATCACCCCGGCCGCGTTGGGCTTGCTGGCCAGTCTTGGCATCGCGCACGCAGACGTTTACCGGCAGCTTCGGGTGGCTTATTTTTCCACCGGCGACGAAATCCTCAGCCTCGGGGAAGCACCACGGGAGGGTGCGGTGTATGACAGCAACCGCTATACCCTGTTCGGGCTTTTAACCCGGATGGGCGTGAACGTGATCGACTTGGGCATTGTCAAAGACGATCCGGCATTGCTCCAGGCTGCCTTCCAAAGCGCCTGTGAACAGGCCGATGCCATCATCACCAGCGGCGGCGTCAGCGTGGGCGAGGCCGACCATACCAAAGCTGTCATGCGCAAAATGGCGGGAGGCACCTCGGGCGTAGCGTTCTGGCGGATTGCCATGCGGCCCGGGCGACCCATGGCGGTTGGCCGGATCGGCGACGCCGTGTTGTTCGGGCTGCCGGGAAATCCGGTGGCCGTCATGGTCACGTTTCTGGCATTCGTGCGCCCCGCGCTGCTGCAAATGATGGGATGCAGGGCCACACACCTGCCCTTGCTACAGGCCGTCAGCAACGAAGCCATCCGCAAAAAACCGGGTCGCACCGAATACCAGCGCGGCATTGTCGTGACGACGCCGCAGGGACGGCTTCAGGTTCAGACCACCGGCCAGCAGGGCTCGGGCGTTTTAAGCTCGATGGCACAGGCCAATGGCCTCATCGTGTTACACCATGATCAGGGCAACGTGGCGATTGGCGACGTAGTCGATGTCATGATGTTCGACGGCGCGATTTAAATCAGGGCTTTGTCACGCACACAGCGCTGCGCTGACCCCGCGATTGGCCAGCCCGTCTGCCCGTTCATTGCCGGGGTCGCCCGCATGCCCTTTGACCCAGCGCCAATCAATTTTGTGGCCGCTACCGGCCACCAGCGCGTCGAGTTGCTGCCACAAATCTACATTCTTTACCGGCTGCCGGGACGCGGTTTTCCAGCCCTTGGCCTTCCACCCGGGCAACCATTCGGTAATTCCCTTGAGTACATACTGGCTGTCCACGTGCAGCGTCACTTCGCAAGGCCGCTTCAGAGCGCTGAGCGCCTGAATCACCGCCATCATCTCCATGCGGTTATTGGTGGTGACGCGTTCCCCGCCAAAAAGTTCTTTTTCGCTACCGTCTGCAGAGCGCAGCAATGCGCCCCAACCGCCCGGCCCCGGATTGCCCTTGCAGGCACCATCGGTGTAGATCACAACTTGATTCAATCGTTTTTCTCCAAGATTCTGCTGTCTTGCCCGCGTCTGGCAAGCGATACCGGGCTGCCAACGCGCGCAGGCCTGCCCTTCCACGCGGGCCCCAGCAGACGCATGCCGCGCACCCGTTTAACCGCCACCAGAAAATACGCTGCGCCAAAAATAGGCCACCATTTCGATCCCACGGTGTCCATCCACTGGAAGCGCTGCAGCCACTTTTCACTGCGAGCGCCGGGCCGATAGCAGCCAAAGGTACCGCATTCAACCTCAAAGCTCAGCAGCCTCAGCCAGTCACGCAGGCGCCAATACCCGATGAAATCACCGCTTTGCGGCAGCAGCAGCTGTCCCAGCCCAAATCTTTGGTACAGGCGGGCACGCGACTGTTGCAGGCCCCAGAGGCTGGTCGGGTTAAAACCACAAATCACAACCCGGCCCTCGGGCACCAGCACCCGCTCCACTTCGCGCAAAGCTGCGTGTGGATCGGCGCTCAATTCCAGGCTGTGGGGCAGAACCACCAGGTCCAAACTGCTAGATGCGAATGGCAAGGCACCAAATTCACACACCAGTGATACGCTACGCGGTCCATGCGCAAGCGGCGGGTCAAAACACTGGGTGGCAAGCCACTGGTGGGGGATCCGATTGGCTTCAAACGCGTCCAGCGAGGGAACACCCAATTGCAGCGCGTGGTAACCAAAAATATCGGCCACCGCGGCGTTGATCTGACGCCGCTCCCAGTCCAGCAGATACGCACCTGCTGGGGTCTGGAACCATTCGTGCAAACCTATAATCGAGATGCTCATGAAGTTATTACCGCTGCCCGCTTTTGCTGACAATTACCTTTGGATGCTGCATGACGGGCAAAATGCTTTGGTGGTGGATCCTGGAGACGCCCAACCCGTTTTGGATGCTTTGCAGCTGCATGGCCTGCAACTCCGGACTATTCTAGTCACGCACCACCATATGGACCACATCGGTGGCGTGAACGCGCTTCGCGATGCGACCGGCGCCGCGGTCTTCGGACCCGCCACGGAAGTGATTCCGGAGCCTTTTGTAAAGCTCAGGGGCGGCGACAGCGTACAGAGTCTGGGGCTCAGCTTCGCCGTGATGGATGTCCCGGGACATACGGCGGGTCACATCGCTTTTTATGGCGCCGACGTGGACGGCAAACCACTGCTTTTTTGCGGCGACACACTTTTTAGCGCGGGTTGCGGGCGACTGTTTGAAGGCACGCCCCAACAAATGCAGCATTCGCTCAACAGCCTGGCCGCGTTGCCCGACGACACGCAGGTCTGTTGCACCCACGAATACACGCTGAGCAATCTTAAATTTGCGCTGGAAGTTGAACCCTCCAACCTGGCATTGCAAAGCTACCATGCGCGTTGCGTTGCCTTGCGCGACCAGGGCCTGCCTACCCTGCCATCCAACATTGCGCTTGAACGTGCTGTCAATCCTTTTTTGCGCAGCCAGCAGGACGAAGTTATCGCCTCCGCGCGCCGTTTTGACGCCACAATGGCAGAGCAGTCAGGCACATTTGCCACCCTGCGCCAGTGGAAAAACAATTACCGATGAACGTTTTCAAAATCGCCTGCCTAAGCGCATTTTTGTGCCTTGCAGGTTGTGCCACCCAGTGGCAGCCGGGCGCCGAACACCAGACAGAAACACAGAGCACCAAACCGTCCACGGGCATCTCGGCGACCAGTGCAATGCCTTTGGCGTCCCAGGGAGCCAACCCTCGCAACCACCAGCCGCTGGCACCCATCAGTGAACAAAACACCAGTTCCGCCAGCGTTGCCGCGCTCACACCGCCGGTCGATTTGTGGGACCGCATCCGCAGGGGCTACGCCATGCCGGACCTCGAGAACGATCTGGTGCATGACCGGGAACAGTGGTATTCGAGCCGGCCCGACTACATATTCCGGATGACCGACCGGTCCCGCAAATACATGTTCTACATTGTTGAGGAGCTGGAGCTTCGCAACATGCCCACCGAGCTGGCCCTGTTGCCCTTCGTCGAAAGCGCATTCAACCCGCAGGCCGTATCGGGCGCAAAGGCGGCCGGCATGTGGCAATTCATGCCCGCCACAGGAAAAACCTTTGAGCTCAAACAAAACGTTTTCCGCGACGATCGCCGCGACGTGCTCGCATCCACCCGTGCGGCACTGGACTATCTGCAGAAACTTTACGGCATGTTTGGTGACTGGCATCTTGCTTTGGCCGCTTACAACTGGGGTGAAGGAAGCGTCGCGCGCGCCATCAGCAAGAACCAGAAGGCCGGGTTGCCCACGGGTTACCAGGACCTCAACATGCCGATGGAAACCCGTTTTTATGTGCCCAAATTGCAGGCCATCAAAAACATCGTCGCCGATCCTGCGGCGTTCAATTCCACCCTTCCCCTGATTGAAAACCACCCTTATTTCCAGTCGGTTTCGATACGGCGCGACATTGATGTCTCGCTCGCGGCCAAATTGGCCGAGGTACCACTGGACGACTTCAAGGCGCTCAATCCCTCGCTCAACAAGCCCGTCATCATGGCTGCCGGGACCCCGCAAATCCTGCTCCCCTGGGACAACGCTGCCATATTCCAGAACAACCTGGAGGGCTACGCCGGTGGGCGCTTGGCCAGTTGGACGGTTTGGGTGGCCCCCACCACCATGCGGGCTGCGGATGCGGCCAAAAAAGTCGGCATGGGCGAGGCGGAATTTCGCGCCATCAACAATATTCCGGCCCGCATGGTCATCAAACCCGGCTCGGCACTTCTGGTGCCGAGATCAGTCCATGTGGCTGAAGATGTAGCGGGACGCGTGGCCGACAACGGCCAGGTTTCGCTGGCGCCTGAAGTCGTGCTCCGGCGTGTCACCGTGGTTGCCGCCAAAGGCGACACAGTCGCCAGCATTGCCAGAAAACACAAGGTCAGTGCAGCCAACGTGGCGCAGTGGAACGGGGTCAGTACCTCAGCCAGCTTTAAAGCCAAGCAACAGGTTGTTCTGTATTTGCCCGCCAGCGCCAACAGGAAATCCGCACCGGCAAAGCGCGTCAAAAAGCACTGACCGCAACAACGACCTCAGCGGTAGCCTAAAAACAGGATGCCGATGTTGATGAAAAGTCCGGTCGTCCAAACCAGCGTGCGCACAGTGGCCATGCCCGCGACGTACATCATGATGTAGATCACGCGCAAAACGATGAACAGAAAAGCCAGGATGTCCAGCCGCCCCTGGTGCGCACCCAGCTGGTGGGCGATCACCACGGCACCGATAAAAAACGGCAGGGCTTCGAAGCTGTTGGACTGGGCGGCGTTAGCACGGGCACGCCAATCCGATTGTTGCGCCAGCCATTGGCGTGGATCCACATTGTCAAAACCGCCCTGGCTCAAGGGCTTGCCAATCTTGCCGCTTTTGGCAATACCGGCACACACAATGGGCAAGATGGCTGCCACCAAAACACACCAATAGGCGATTGTGAAATGGGCGTTCTGCATACAGTCTTTACCTTTCTGGTTTAACGTCGATCTACCAGTGCGTGGGCAATCGTACCCAAGTCCACATATTCGAGTTCACTGCCGACCGGCACGCCACGCGCCAGCCGCGTTGGCCGCACGCCACGGGCTTTTAGCCCTTCACTGATGACATGCGCTGTGGCCTCGCCCTCCGCCGTGAAATTGGTGGCCAGAATCACTTCCTGAACCACGCCATCGCACGCCCGATCAAACAGCTTTTTCAGGCCCAGATCATGGGGTCCGATGCCATCGAGCGGGCTGAGCTTGCCCATCAAAACAAAATACAGGCCACGGTAAGCGCCTGTGCGCTCCAGGGCCGACTGGTCAGCCGGGGTTTCCACAACGCACAGCTTGCTACGGTCCCGCTCAGCATCCAGACAAGTGCTGCAAAACTCTGCTTCGGTAAATGTGTGGCAACGCTCACAATGTCGAACATTCAAAGCGGCTTCACTGAGCGCCCGCGACAGGTTTTGGGCAGCGGCGCGATCATGCTGCAACAAATGAAACGCCATGCGCTGCGCCGACTTGATGCCAACACCGGGCAGCCGTCGCAACGCCTGAATCAGTGCGTCGAGTGCGTGCGCGTCAGCCATGCGGGGGGATGAGAGATTGCGCCAGCGTCAAAACGGGAACTTCATCCCGCCCGGAAGACCCGGCATACCGGCCGTGATCTTGCCCATTTTTTCCGCTGAAGTTTCCTCCGCTTTGCGCACTGCTGCATTGAAGGCCGCAGCCACCAGATCTTCAAGCATGTCTTTGTCGTCAGTCAACAGGCTCGGGTCAATGGCAACACGCTTGACCTCGTGCTTGCAAGTCATGGTGACCTTGACCAGACCGGCACCGGATTCACCGGTAACTTCGATATTGCCCAGCTCGTCCTGGGCCTTTTTCATGTTGTCCTGCATCGCCTGGGCCTGCTTCATCAGCCCTGCAAGTTGTCCTTTGTTGAACATTGGTTTTCCTTCAAGTGTGAAATAAACGGGTGCTTAAAAACAGGTGCCCTGAAACCGAATGGCTCAAAGCGGCTTAATCGAACCGGGCACGATTTTCGCGCCAAAGTCGCGCATCATCGCCTGCACAAAGGGCGCATCCAAAATAATCTTTTCGGCGGCGCGCTGTTTTTCCTCGGAAGCCGCAGAGTTGCGCCGGCTCGGGCTATCCGTCACGCGGCCTATTTCAACCGCCAGCCGCACTCCAAATCCGACGCTTTGCAAAGCCGCAGTCAGACGATCGCGCGCACCCGTCTGATTGAGCGATTCACGTTCCACCCGCAACAGCCATTGGTCGGTGTCGCGCGCCACCAGTTGCGACTGCAACGCGAGCTCACGCACCAGGGCGTTGATCAGGTCATCCGCAATCAAGCGGGTGACAGTGGCATGCCAAAAGTCGCCCTCCTCGGTTGGGATCAGAACGGAGGCGGCGGCTGAAGTTGCTTCAAACCGGGGCTCTGCCTGTTCCCGCACCGGTACCGCCAATACTTTGGTGACAGGCACAACGGGCGCAGCAACGGGTGCGAGCCTGGGCGATTGTGCGATGGCGATGCCAGACTCCGAATCCGATTCGCCGTCGGCTGCTAACACTCCATCGTCAAAGTAGGCTTCGTCGGGTGCCTCTTCATCGCCGGCATCGAAGTCGTCTGCGCCATCAACTTGCACATCCGCGCCGGCGTCACCGTGGCCATTTGGCTTTGCGTTCAGGTCTGCGGCGGTTCCGCTGGATCTGACCTGCAAAACCTGGCCGGGCGGCAACCCGGGTGCTTGCCGCACGGCTGCGTTTGGTGGCGCGTCAGCTGCGTCTTCCCACGGTTGCACTGCTTTGCTGGAGGGCACCACCGGCACTGCCGCTGTGCGCGTTTGCGAATTCGCTAGAGTTTTTTTTTCAGCCGAGGCGCCTTGGCCGCCCGGCTTGAAAGCGAGCAGGCGCAGCAGCACCATCGTAAGGGCCGCATATTCATCCGGCGCCAGCCCCAAATCGCTGCGTCCATGCAGACAAATGCTGTACAAAAGCTGCGTCTCGTCGGGGGGCAAAAGCGCTGCCAGCCGCGCGGTCTCCTCGGCATCAGGGTCGGTATCGTCCTGCGCGGCCGAGCGGGATTCGGTTAGCACTTGCGCCACTGCCATGCGTTGCAGGACGGTGGCCATTTCTTCCAGCGTGGACGCTGCGCTCAAGCCGTTCAGACGCAAGGTCTCACAAGTCTCGACCACCGTTTTGCCATCGCCCTGCGCCAGCGCGTCAATCAAACGAAATACATACGAGCGGTCAACGCTGCCCAGCATCTGGCGTACCGTCGCCTCCTGCAACTGGCCAGAACCGAAGGCAATTGCCTGGTCTGTCAAGCTCAACGCATCGCGCATTGAACCGCGTGCAGCCCGCGCCAGCAGTCGCAAGGCCTGCACCTCAGACCTGACTTGCTCAACCTCCAGCACCCGGGCCAGATGTTCGCGAATGGTTTCCGGAGCCATCGGTCGCAGATTGAACTGCAGGCAGCGCGACAATACCGTAACAGGCACTTTCTGCGGGTCCGTCGTGGCCAGCACAAATTTCAAATATTCCGGCGGCTCTTCCAGCGTTTTCAACATCGCGTTGAACGCCGTGTTGGTGAGCATGTGCACCTCGTCAATCATGAATACCTTGAAGCGACCCTGCACCGGTTTGTAAACCGCCTGCTCCAAAAGCGCCTGCACTTCGTCCACGCCGCGGTTGGATGCGGCGTCGAGCTCGGTGTAATCGACGAAGCGGCCGGAATCAATGTCGGTGCAGGCCTGGCAAACCCCGCAAGGCGTTGCCGTGATGCCGCCGTTTCCGTCAGCACCCTGGCAGTTGAGTGACTTGGCCAAAATGCGCGACACGGTGGTTTTCCCAACACCGCGCGTGCCGGTAAACAGGTAGGCGTGGTGCAGTCGTTGCGTGGTGAGCGCATTGGTCAGCGCCTGCACCACATGGTCCTGCCCAACCATCTCTGTGAAGTTACGGGGACGGTACTTGCGGGCGAGCACGAGGTAAGACATCGTCCGATTCTAAGGGGGCTACAATCCCGGCTGACGGGCCTTCCCGCATGGTAAAGCGGCCAACCGAGTCAGGTGGGGAACCAAGCAGCTCTAACTGTAGAGCCAGTGCCGGGGTCAAGGCTCGTCACCTTTTTTCTGCAATCGTCAGCATGACGATTTCCGCGGTGACGGAAATGGGAACAAGCAGCGATATGTGTCACCTGCATGTGTCACGTATCCGTCAAACGCAGCGCCTCCATCGCATATCAGCTGGTATTTTCCGACAGGGTCAGTAGGACGAGCATCGACTGCGTCTTCTGTTCAATTCACCGATTCAACGATGCCTGCCCGCTGAAACTCCATATTTTTGATACTTCCAGTATTATGGTAGTATAAGTTCCATGGATGAAATTGAAGTTGTCAAAGCCCTGAGTGCGCTCGCCCACCCGGTTCGTCTGCAAGTGTTCCGTGCTCTGGTCGTTTCAGGGCCGCCTGGTTTGACGCCTGGCGTCATGCAAGAGGGTTTGGATATTCCCGCAACCACTCTGTCCTTCCATTTGAAAGAACTCTCCAATGCAGGCCTGGTCAGCGTGGAGCGATCGAGCCGCAACATGATCTACAGGGCCAGCTATGCGCACATGAATGGCGTGATGGGCTACCTGACTGACAACTGTTGCGCTGGCGCTGAATGTGCAATTTCCGACTCCAGTGGTTGCTGAAAACCAATGCCATTCCAAAAATCCATGAACATTCTGTTTCTCTGTACCCACAACTCGGCCCGCAGCATTCTTGCGGAGGCAACCCTTAACCATATCGGTGGCGGTCGCTTTCAAGGCTTCTCTGCAGGCAGCAGCCCCCGCGAGAACCAACAACCCCATCCGATGGCTATAAAGGTTCTGACAGACGCAGGCATTTCCATCAAAGGACTGCGAAGCAAAAGCTGGGACGAGTTTGAGAAGCCAGAGGCGCCCCACATGGATTTGGTAATCACCGTATGTGACAACGCGGCGGGAGAAGTTTGCCCCTACTGGCCGGGTCAACCTGCCACTGCGCACTGGGGCTATGCAGACCCGTCCGAAGTTCAGGGTACCGACGCACAGCGCCTGCAAGCGTTTGAACACACGCTTCATGCGATCCGACGAAGACTGGAATTGTTCGTCAGCCTGCCCACTGCGAGTTTGGAAAAAACCACCCTGCAATCGTCTGTGCAAAAAATTTCTGAATCATGAGTGCAATCAGGAGGTGTTTCGCAGAACTTATTGGCACGGCGGGACTCCTGTGCATCGTCATTGGCTCGGGCATCATGGCGCAACGACTGTCAGCCGGAAATGCGGCCCTCGCCTTGCTTGCCAATACGCTGGCAACGGTGGGCGGCCTGTTTAGCCTCATTGAAGTATTCGCCCCCATCAGCGGTGCCCATTTCAACCCGGCGGTGTCATTGGTAATGGCTTTTCGGGGCGCATTACCGCGCTCAATGCTGATTCCTTATATCGTGGTCCAACTTTTGGGTGCCATGTTGGGCGCATGGCTGGCAAATGCCATGTTTGAATTACCCATCATCGAGTTTTCCGCCAAAGTACGAACCGGATATGGTCAATGGATTGCTGAAGCCGTCGCCACGGCCGGACTATTGTTTGTGATCCTTCGGGCCCCCGCGCCACGCGTGGCCGCAGTCGTGGCGTGCTACATCGGCGCTGCTTACTGGTTTACAGCCTCAACATCCTTTGCCAATCCAGCGGCGGCATTTGGAAGAATGTTCAGCGACAGCTTTGCCGGAATTTCCCCTTCGGACGTACCCGCATTTGTGGCTGCCCAATTGGTGGGAGCGGCCATTGGAGCGGCTTTGAGCAAGGCCTTCGCCGCACCGACCGGAACGCCAAAGACCACGGGGGTGAACACCTAGTCCTGGATTTGCCGCTTTCGATTGCAGACCGCGTGGCTGATCGCCAGATTTTCCAGGTGGCTGTTGCCGCCTTGGCTCAGCGGTTTGATGTGCTCCAGCGTCGCGTCCCCGGGTGACACGTGTTGCGCGCAAACCCAGCACGGCACCACGCCGTGCAACTGGCGGGCGACCGTTTTATAAATCTTGTCGCGGGTAAGTCCAAGCCGGCTCATGGTGCAGTGGTATTGCTGGCACCAACATTGGATGCAGCGCCACGGGCTTTCAGATACGCCGCTGCCCCGCGCCCTGCTCTGCAACCACTGGCCATCACGGCCTGCAGCAGGTAGCCGCCGGTGGGCGCCTCCCAATCCAGCATTTCGCCGGCACAAAAAACGCCTGGCATTTGCTCGAGCATCAAGTCGGGGGTCAGCACTTCAAACAAAACACCGCCGGCACTGCTGATGGCTTCGTCAATCGGCCGCGCAGCCTGCAAGCAGATCGGCAAGGCCTTGATCGACCCGGCCAGCCTGGCTGCATCACTTAACACGTCTTTGCTGAGCAACTCGTAAAGAATCGCGCTCTTGATGCCGTCGATCGACAAACGGCTTTTGAGATGGCTTGAGAGCGAACGCGCACCGCGTGGATGCGCCACTTCAGCCAGCACTTTTTCAAGCGGCATGCCGGGCAACAAATCCAGCTGCAATTGGGCGCTGCCGCTGCGGATGATTTCATCGCGCAACAGATGCGAAGCCGCGTAAATCAGACTTCCTTCCAGCCCCGTTCTGGTGGCCACAAACTCGCCCTTGCGTTGGAAATGCTGCCCCTGTGCGGTAGTCACTGAAATAGCCACCGACTTGAACGGCTGGCCCGCAAATTTGTCGCGGAAAAACGTACTCCAGCCACCCTGCACATCGAAGCCGCAATTCGATGGAATCAGCGGTGCAACCGCGACGCCTTTTGCCGCCAGCAACGGCACCCAGGCGCCGTTGGAACCCAGCCGCGCCCAGCTGCCGCCGCCCAAGGCCAGCACCACGGCACCGGCTTGCAAACGCTGCTGGCCATCTGGCGAATCGAACAGCAATTCACCGCTATCGCTCCAGCCAACCCAGCGATGGCGCATATGAAATTGCACACCGGGTCCCGTTGACGGATGCCGCAAGCGGTGCAACCAGGCGCGCAGCAGCGGGGCTGCCTTCATGTCCTTGGGAAACACGCGTCCGGAACTCCCGACAAAAGTCTCCACACC
>CAIOLZ010000246.1 GCA_903859265.1 uncultured beta proteobacterium | reverse complement strand
GGATTGCGATGACTTCATGCTCGGCGATGCGCTGCTGGTAGCGCCCGTGGTGGAGGCACAGGCGCGCGAGCGCCTTGTGTACTTGCCGGCAGGGCCTGCAGCCTGGTTTGATTTCCATACCGGTGCGCGCTATGCCGCGGGACGCCATCACACGGTCAGCGCGGGTCTTGATACCTTGCCGCTGTTCATGCCGGCGGGTGCCAGCATTGCGTTGGCCGATCCTGTCAATGGCCGCTACCACGTTGACAACCCGACCAGCGGCGTGCGGACGTTTGCGATTTGAGCGCTGAGCGTCAAGGCGCCAGGCGTTCGCGCAACCACTGGCCGTCGGCCTGCAGGCTGTAACGCAAACGGTCGTGCAAGCGGCTTTTGCGCCCTTGCCAGAATTGCCACTCGTCTGGCACCAGCCGGTAGCCGCCCCAGTGCGGTGGACGCGGCGGCTGCAGCAAAAACTGCGCGGCGTATTTGGCGGCATTGGCCACCAGCACGGTGCGCCCGCTGATGACTTCACTTTGGGGAGACGCCCATGCCCCCACACGCGAATCCAGCGGCCGGCTGTGGAAATAGGCGTCACTCTCGGCCTCGCTGACTTTTTCCACCCGGCCCTCGATGCGCACCACGCGTTCGAGCTCCACCCAATGAAATTGCAAGGCAGCAAACGGGTTGCCCGCCAACTCACGCCCCTTGCGACTGTCGTAGTTGGTGTACCAGACAATGCCGCGCGCGTCAAAGCCCTTGATCAGCACCACACGCGTGGAGGGCCGCAAATTGCCCGCCACGGTGGCCAGCGTCATGGCATTGGGTTCCGGTATTTCAGCGGCAATTGCCTCGCCAAGCCACAGTTCGAATTGCTTCAACGGGTTGGCGTCGGAAGCGTTCTCGTCAAGTTCGGCGCGTTCGTAACTTTTACGCAGGTCTGCAATGGATGTCATGGATTGCTGGTCACCTTGGTTGGCCTTGCCGGAAGGCGTGAAAGGGGTATTTTTCCATCTTGATGTGTCTCAATTTGAGATTACTTAAATTGACCTAGGGCAAACCCGAGTTTTGCCCGCCAAGAGACGACCTATTCTCGCACTGCGGTTTTTGGCAGGTATTGCCGCCAAGCATTCCCGATTGATTTCCCATGCTCGCGATGCCCTGGTCGCGACCCACACAACGAAGGAGCAAGCACGATGAGTACCAAGTTTCAAGTTAACGGCAAGACCGTGGTCGCCACTGCAGAGGGCGATACGCCTTTGCTGTGGGTTATTCGCGATGAGTTGGGCATGACTGGCACCAAATTCGGCTGCGGCGCTGCGCTGTGTGGTGCCTGCACCGTGCACATTGACGGCAAACCTGCGCGCTCCTGCCAGACACAGCTCTCCAGTGTTGCGGGTAAAAAAGTGTCCACGGTGGAAGGCCTGTCCAAGGACAACAGCCACCCTTTGCAGGTCGCGTGGATCAAGCACCAGGTGCCGCAATGCGGATACTGTCAGTCAGGCCAGTTGATGAGTGCCGCGGCTTTGCTGGCGACCAACAAGAACCCGTCGGACTCAGATATTGACAATGCCATGAGCGGAAATATTTGCCGCTGTGGCACCTATCCCCGTATCAAAGCAGCGATCAAAGACGCCGCCGTCCTGATGCAAAAAGCCTGAGGAGAATGCCCATGACCACCACCCGCCGTAATTTTCTGAAGACCACATCCGCCGTCTCTGGCGGCTTGTTGATGGGCGTCGCGCTGCCCGGCAATTTGCTGGCCGCCGGTACGCTGCACACGCCCAACGCCTGGGTCCACATTGCCGATGACAACACCATCACTTTGCTGTGCGCCCGCTCTGAGATGGGGCAGGGCGTTTACACAGCACTGCCGATGCTGATTGCCGAAGAACTGCATGTGAATTTGCACAGCGTCAAAGTGCAAAACGCACCCCCTGCGGCGGTCTATGTCAATGCACTCTTGGGCGCCCAAATTACCGGCGGATCGACCTCGGTGCGTGATGGATGGGAGAAGCTGCGCATTGCTGGAGCGCAGGTGCGCGAAATGCTGATCAGCGCAGCCGCCGACGAATGGAAGACGGACCGTGCCCTGCTCAAGGCGCATGAGGGTTTTGTGACCGGTCCCGGCGGCAAGCGTGCGTCCTATGGACATCTGGCGGAGGCAGCTTCCAAGCTTCCAGTGCCTGAAAAAGTGGCCCTCAAAGACCCCAAGGACTTCACCATTGTTGGCAAACGCACTGCCCGTTTGGATACGCCCCAAAAGGTGCGCGGTGCGGCCGAATACGGCATTGACGTGAAGTTGCCCGGAATGCTGTATGCCAGCCTGGAGCAGTGCCCGGTGATTGGCGGCAAGGTCGCCAGTTTCGACGCCAGTGCGGCCAAGGGTATGCCTGGCGTGGTGGACGTGGTGCAAATTCCTGATGGCGTGGCCGTTGTGGCCAAGAGCTACTGGCAAGCTGTCAAGGCGCGCAAGGTGTTGACCGTCCAATGGGACCTGGGCGCGGGTGCGGCGCTGGACCACAACGTGGTGCTCAAAACCACGCGCGACGCATTTGATTCCATCAAAGCCTTGCCCATCGGTACGCCAGTTGGCAACGCCGCTGAGGCCATGAAGGGTGCCGCAAAAGTGGTCAAGGCCGAGTACATCAGCCCCATGCAGGCCCACGCGCCGCTGGAGCCCATGAACTTCACCGCCAGTTACAAGGACGGCAAGATTCTGCTGATTGGCTCCACCCAATTTCAGCAGGGCGCGCAGGGCGCCGTGGCCGGTGCGCTGGGCTTGAAGCCGGAGGACGTGACCCTTCAAACAACTTTCCTGGGCGGCGGCTTTGGTCGTCGTTTGGAACTCGATTTCATCGTGCAGTCAGCGCAAATTTCCAAGGCCGTGGGGCAGCCGGTCAAGCTGGTGTGGTCGCGTGAGGACGATATGACGCACGACTTTTATCGCCCGCTCGGTGTCAACCAGCTTGAAGCCGGTCTGGATGCGCAGGGAAAACCGGTCGCGCTGCATTTCAAAGTGGCCTCGCAATCCGTGACCCAGCGTGCATTTGGCCTGCCCAAGGAAACTTTTGACCCGTTCATGGGCGAAGCCGCCGTGGCGGGGTACGAGATTCCCAATACCCAGCACGATCTGCACATTGTGGATACCGGCATTCGGGTGGGTTACTGGCGCGCGGTGAGCCACAACATGAACGCGTTTGCGAATGAGAGTTTCATCGACGAATTGGCCGCTGCCGCTGGCAAAGACCCTTACCAGTACCGTCTGGATCTGCTGGCCAACAAGCCGCGCTTTGCCAACGTGTTGCGCCTGGCTGCGGAAAAGGCCGGTTGGGGCAAACCATTGCCGGCCGGGCATGCCCACGGTATTGCGCTGATGGAGGGTTACGACTCCTACATGGCGCAAGTGGCCGAGGTGTCGGTGGGCGCGCAGGGCGTGCAAGTGCACAAGGTCACGGTGGCGGCTGACGTGGGCCACATGATCAATCCCGATACGGTGGAGGCGCAGATTCAGTCGAGTGTCGTGTTTGGCATGGGCGCGGGCCTGATGCAGGAGATCACGATGGAAAAAGGCGTTGTGCAACAGACCAACTACAACAGCTTCCCGGTGGTGCGCATGTACCACTCGCCCAAAGTCGATATTGTGCTGGTCAAAAGCACTGAGAAGCCCGGCGGCATTGGCGAACCCGCTACCGCGCTGGTGGTTCCCGCCATCGCCAATGCGGTATTCGCGGCGACCGGTAAGCGCGTGCGCAAGTTGCCGATGACGGCCCAGGCGATTCAGTCCGCCTGAGTCGGGCAAGGTCATTCATTCACCTCCCTGCAAACCGCGACAATCAAGCCATGGAAAGTTTGGACTTGCGGGTGTTGGGCGATGCGCTGGCTTGGAAACAGGCCGGCCACGCCGTGACTTTGGTCACTGTGGTGGAGACCTGGGGGAGCGCGCCGCGCCCGCCGGGTGCGCTGCTGGCAGTTCGCGACGACGGCGTGGTCAGTGGTTCGGTGTCTGGCGGTTGTGTGGAAGACGACCTGATTGCACGTACCAAGGCTGCGCTGAACCTGCCCGTTGATGAGCGCTCCCGCAAGCCCGCCATGATTGCCTATGGTGTGACCAAGGAAGAGGCAGCGCGTTTCGGGCTTCCTTGCGGCGGGACCTTGCGTTTGGTGCAGGAGCCGGTGACCGACACCGCGTGGATAAGCGCGGTGTTGCAGCGCACGTCTGAGCATCAGTTGGTGTTGCGCACCTTGACGCTGTCAACCGGTCTGGTCACGCTGTCATCGGCGCAAAGGGGGCAGGCCATGGCTTTTGATGGCAGCACGCTGACCACTTTGTTCGGACCGCGTTGGCGGCTGCTTTTGATTGGAGCTGGTCAGTTGTCGCAGGCGGTGGCGTCCATGGCCGCTGCACTGGACTTTGAGGTTCTCATTTGTGATCCGCGCGAGGAATATGCAGCCGCCCTGGGCCGCCATCCGCACGCGTTCGTGCGCCGTGTGCCGGGCATGCCGGATGATGTCGTGCGCGAAATGCTTCCCGATGCCCACACGGCCATCGTTGCGTTGACCCACGACCCCAAGCTCGATGACATGGCCTTGCTCGAGGCATTGGGGAGCGATGCCTTTTATGTCGGTGCTCTGGGTTCACGGCGCAATCAGGAGGCGCGTAAAAAGCGGTTGGCAGAGCATTTCGATGTGCCGCAAGAGCAGTTGGCGCGCTTGCATGGCCCGGTGGGATTGCGCATTGGTGCCCGGACACCGGCTGAGATTGCGGTGTCCATCGTGGCAGAAATTGTTCAGGTCAAGAACGCGGTGGCAGGATCGCCCCGAATCGGCGATGTCCCTGACATGGCCGCGTCACGCGCCACGGCCTGATCCGTGCAAGTACAGGCGTTGCCGGTGGTGCTGATACTGGCCTCTGGCCGGGGCGAGCGCTTTAGGGCATCCGGTGGAACCTGCCACAAGCTGCAAGCGGATCTGGGCGGTAAAACAGTTCTTCAGCGTACGCTGGACGCCGTGCGCAACAGTGGCCTGCGCTGGCATCTGGAAGACGCGGGGCTCCCCGGCATGGGCGACTCGATTGCAGCGGCGGTGCGCGCTACATCGGATGCGCCTGGCTGGATGATCCTTCCGGCCGATCTGGCATTGGTTTCCAGCCGGACACTGCAGCAAATCGCCACCGCGCAAGCCGATGCCGAAGTGCTGTTTCCGGTGTACCAAGGGCAGCGTGGGCATCCGGTCCGGTTTGACCGGGCATGCGGCGAGGCCCTGCGGGGTTTGCGAGGACCCGGCGGCGCTTCCGGTGTGGCCGGGGCGTTTCGCCAGACCATGCTGGAGGTCAATGATGCCGGTTGCGTGCTCGATATTGATACCGTCAGCGACTTGCAAAACGCGCTGGATTATCTCCACGCCAGCCGCTCTTCGGTTGCCTGATTTGCCACAGCATCGGCTGTGGGCTCCTGACCCCGGACTGCGACAGTTCGTGCGTCATGCGCAGGCCGGACGCGCTCAATTGGTAACGCGCTGGTAACTCACTGCCTACACAAGCAGGTCATTAGCAGTTACCATTCCGGATGTAATTTTGTTACCAACTTTTCTATCTGCGGGAAACAGACCATGGCAACTCATCCGACCGGCGTGTCTTTGCATCCGACCATAGAAGCGGTAACGCGCCGTATTGCACAGCGCAGCGCGCCGACGCGCTCGGCTTACCTGGCGCAAATTCAGGCGGCTCGCGAACGCAAACCCGGTGCCGACCGCATGGGTTGCGCCAACGTGGCGCACGCGTTCGCAGCCATGCCGTCGAGTGACAAGGCACGCGCCACGGGCATTGATAAATTCAAGGTCGTGGCCCAGCGCGGTCCCAATATCGGCATCGTCAATGCCTACAACGACTTGCTGTCGGCCCATGCACCTTTGCAGCGCTACCCCGACCTGATCAAGACCGAAGCGCGGCGTCTGGGTGCTACGGCGCAAGTCGCTGGCGGCGTTCCCGCCATGTGTGACGGCGTGACGCAGGGTACGGCCGGTATGGAACTCAGCCTGTTCAGCCGTGATGCCATCGCGATGGCCACAGCCGTGTCATTGAGCCATGACGTGTTTGACTGCGCGCTGATGCTGGGGGTGTGCGACAAGATCGTTCCCGGCCTGCTGATCGGTGCTTTGCACTTCGGCCATTTGCCCACTGTGTTTGTGCCAGCAGGGCCCATGACATCGGGTCTGTCCAACAACGAAAAAGCCAAAGTGCGCGAGAGGGCGGCGCAGGGGCTGGTAGGGCGTCCCGAATTGCTGGAGGCAGAATCCGCCGCCTACCACGGGCAAGGCACCTGTACCTTCTACGGCACGGCCAATAGCAACCAGATGCTTCTGGAGGCGATGGGCTTGCATGTGCCCGGAACCGCTTTCATCAATCCGGGCAATGCGGTGCGCGACGAACTCACGCTCGAAGCCGTGCGCACGGTCCTGGGTCGCCAAACCGGAACCGCCGCAGACAGCACAACTTGGCCGGTTCCGCCCATTGGCGTGCTGGTCGATGAGCGCTGCATTGTCAATGCGATGGTTGCGTTGCTCGCCACGGGCGGCTCGACAAACCACCTGATTCACTGGGTCGCGGTGGCACGCTCGGCCGGTATTGTGATTGACTGGAACGACTTTTCAGCCCTGTCCGACGTCGTTCCCTTGTTGACCCGCGTGTATCCGAATGGAAGCGCTGACGTTAACCAGTTCCAGGCCGCCGGTGGCCCGGGGTTTGTCATACGCGAATTGCTGGACGCGGGCTTTATGCATGCTGATGTTCTGACAGTTCGCGCCGGCGGCCTGCGCGAATTTGGCACCATGCCAGCGGCCAGCAGTGCGGGCCAACTGGAGTGGCACGACATTGGCGACAGCGGCGATGAGAGTGTGGTGCGTCCCGCATCCAGACCGTTTAACGCCAGCGGCGGTTTAAAGCTGTTGCAGGGAAATCTGGGTCGCAGCGTGATCAAGGTCTCCGCCGTGCCAGAGGACCGCCACGTCATTGAGGCGCCATGCCGCGTCTTCAATTCGCAAGATGCGTTGCACCAAGCTTTCAGTGCCAATACGCTCAACCACGATGTGGTCTGCGTGGTGCGTTGGCAAGGTCCGCAGGCCAACGGGATGCCTGAGCTGCACAAACTGACGCCGCCTCTTGCGGTTTTACAGGGCAAGGGATTTCGCGTCGCGCTGGTCACCGATGGCCGCATGAGCGGCGCTTCAGGCAAAGTTCCCGCGGCGATTCACGTCTCGCCCGAAGCAGCGGCAGGCGGCCCGCTGGCGAAGGTGCGCGACGGCGATGTGATCCGTCTTGACGCCAATACCCAAACCTTGCAGGTTCTGGTGGGCCCCGCAGAATGGGAGGCGCGCCCTTTGGCAACCATGCCGGCGGAGCTGCGCATTGCCAATGGCATCGGCATGGGACGCGAACTGTTCGCCGGTATGCGGCGCAATGCGCTGACGGCCGAGGAGGGTGCATGCACCTGGCTCTAACAGTCCCTTTTCACGATGATGGAGCCTTGACATGAACACCCCTCAAAAATTCACCGCCCTTCAAGTCATGCAGGACGCTGCGGTCATTCCAGTCATCGTGCTGAGCGACGTCGCCCACGCGGTGCCTATGGCGCGCGCCCTGGTAGCTGGCGGCATCCGCATGCTGGAAGTTACCTTGCGCACACCGCAAGCGCTGGCCTGTATTGAAGCGATTGCGCGGGATGTGCCGGAAGCGGTGGTAGGGGCCGGCACCGTGCGATCAAGGGCCGACGCGCTGGCCGCCGCCAATGCGGGTGCCCAGTTCGCTGTCAGTCCCGGATACACCAGTGCGGTTGGCCAAGCCTGCCGCGATGCTGGCCTGGCCCTTTTGCCAGGCGTTGCGACCGGAAGTGAAATCCTGATGGCTCAGGAGGATGGTTACAGCCAGCTCAAGTTTTTTCCGGCCATGCAAGCCGGTGGCCCGGCCATGCTCAAGGCGTGGAGTGGTCCGTTTTTTGACGTTCAGTTTTGCCCTACCGGGGGCGTCACGCTGCAAAACGCTCCCGAGTTTTTGGCCGTGCCCAACGTGGTGTGTGTCGGCGGCTCCTGGCTGGTTCCGTCTGACGCCTTGGCACAAGGCGACTGGGCAAGAATTACCCAACTGGCACGCGACACGCAGGCACTGAAGAAGTAGATCGTCGTTCAGGCGTCGCGCTGGATCAGTTCGATCTTGTAGCCGTCGGGGTCTGTCACAAAGGCAATCACCGTTGTGCCGCCTGCCACCGGGCCGGCAGGGCGGGTGACGTTGCCCCCGTTGGCGGTGATTTTTTCGCAGGCAGCGTAGGCGTCCGGCACGCCCAGGGCGATATGGCCATACGCGGTTCCGAGATCGTAGTGGTCAACCCCCCAGTTGTAGGTCAGCTCAATTTCGGCCTGCGCCGGGTTGGCCTCGAAGCCCAAAAACGCCAAGGTGTACTTGTGGGTCGGGTTCTCCGATTTGCGCAGCAGTTGCATGCCCAAAACACGGGTGTAGAAATCGATGGAGCGTTGAAGGTCGCCAACGCGCAGCATGGTGTGAAGTATTCGCATGGACGTATTGTCGCGTAACAACGGAGCACAGGTTTGGCTCCGATCCGATGCCAGACCTGGTTGCGGGGGCGTTGCGGTGGAGCGCTAAACTTCATGCATCATGACCCATTTCACGCAAGTCATTTTGTTCACCGACATAGACGGACGCGCCCGGTTTCGCGAGGCACAGATTCCCCTGACCGAGGGCAATCCGCAGTCATTGCTGTCACAAGTGTTTGCCAGCGGCGGTTTTCAGTTGCGCCACAGCCCGGTCGGATTTCGCAGCGATTTCCATTGCACCGGAAGTCCGCAATGGTGTTTCATTCTGGCAGGCCAGATGGAGATCGGCCTGCAAGGCGGCATCTCGCGGATATTTAGTCCCGGCGAACACTTCTATTCCGCGGATCTGCTGCCGCAGGGCGTGGCATTCGATCCGGGCGTGCATGGCCACTGGAGCAGGCAGCTTGGTCCCGTAGCATTGCAAACATTGTTTGTGCGGGCCTGATCAACAAGCCCGCGCGGGTCTTTTCGAAGTCTGCCTGACTTAACGGCTAGAGCCGCCGGGGCCACGTGGTCCGCGGGAGCCATTGCCTCCCCGGTTGCCGCCGCCAAAATTGCCGCCACCACCAAACCCACCGCCGCCACCGCTGCGGTTGCCACCACCAAAATTGCCACCGCGGCGAGCGCCGCGTTCGGCCATCATGTCCACGCTGGTACGCATGGGGTCGGGCTGTCCGGCTGGCGCGCGTGGCGCGAGTGGCTCATTGGCAAAGCCAGCGGGCTGACTTGCGCGTCCCGGGCCCCCGCCCATCGGACCGCCCTGGCGTCCTCGGCCCTGACCTTGTGGTGATCGCGCAGCTTGCTGACGCGGAGGCTGGAACTCACCCGCGTTGCGATCACGGTGTCCGGCATGGCCGCCGCCGTTGCCTGCGTTACCACCATTGCGGCCACGGCCAGCACCCTGTCCGGTGCCACCACCCTGACCGGCCTTGTTGTCACGCACCCGTTGCAGCATCTCGGTGCGTGCGGCTTTGGCAGCCGCCTGCATTACATCGCGGCTTGGCGGCTTACCTGCGCCACCCCAGATCGTCTGGCGGCCCATGGCGATGGGCTCGGCCCGTTCGCCTGGTTCTGGACCGAAACCTTCGACGACTTTGACTTCAATATTTTGTTTTGTGAAGCGCTCGATGTCTTGCATAAAGCCTTCTTCGTCCAGACACACCAGATTGACGGCGGCACCATCGGCACCCGCGCGACCGGTGCGTCCGATGCGGTGCACATAGTCCTCGCTGACATTGGGAATTTCGTAGTTCACCACATGCGGCAGATCGTCAATGTCGATGCCGCGGGCGGCAATGTCGGTGGCCACCAGCGCGCGCACGTCGCCGCTTTTGAAACCGCTGAGCGCCTGTGTGCGGGCGGCCTGGCTCTTGTTGCCGTGCAGGGCCATGGCCGTGATGCCGTTCTTCTCCAGAAATTCGGCCACATTGTTGGCGCCGAATTTGGTGCGGGTGAACACCAGCACCTGGCTCCAGTTTTGGGCGTTGATGATGTGCGCCAGCAAGGCCTTCTTTTTGCCCCGGCCCACTGGGTGAATCACCTGCGTGATGCGCTGCACTGTGGTGTTGCGCGGCGTGACTTGCACGCTTTGCGGATTTTTTAGCAGGCCATTGGCGAGATCGCG
>CAIOLZ010000245.1 GCA_903859265.1 uncultured beta proteobacterium | reverse complement strand
CGCACGCCAGGTGGCGCGCCAGTTGCGGGCGGGCCAGGTGAATAGCAACTACCCGGCCTGGGACACCCACGCGCCCTTCGGTGGTTACAAGCAGTCGGGCAATGGTCGTGAATACGCCGACTGGGGCATTCACGACTTTCTGGAAATCAAGGGGCTGGTAGGTTACGGCACCCGTGCCTGAATCATCTCAACGCAGCTGAAATACATTGGCGGCGCGGGTCAACATCACACCGCTGGTATTCAGACCCTCGGCGGCGGCTGCAGACTGCTCAACCAGCGCCGCGTTTTGCTGGGTCACGTTGTCGAGCTGATTGACAGCCTCGTTGACCTGCGCGATACCGGTGGCCTGCTCTTTGGTGGCGTTGGTAATCTGCGCTATCAGGTCACCGACCTGATGCACCGACTCGACTACCTCGTCAATGGTCTTGGCGGCAGTCCTCATTTGTTCCGTACCTTCGCCGATTTGTTCTGCGGACCGGGCAATGAGTTCCCGGATTTCCTTGGCTGCTACCGCGCTGCGCTGCGCCAGTGCGCGCACCTCCGCGGCGACGACGGCAAAACCCCGGCCCTGCTCGCCGGCGCGCGCGGCCTCCACCGCTGCATTGAGCGCAAGGATATTGGTTTGAAAGGCAATGCCTTCAATCACTCCGATGATTTCGCGCATCTGGACCGACGACGCGTCTATGGCAGTCATCACTTGCCCGACGCGGTGCACCGCCGAGCCGCCACGCAGGGCCACGTCGTTGCTCAGTGCGCTTTGGGCTGCTACTTGCTGGGCGGTATCGGCGGTGTGCCGAACGGTGCTGGAGAGTTCTTCCATGGACGCGGCCGTTTCTTCCAGACTGCTGGCCTGCGACTCGGTACGCGCCGACAGGTCCATGCCGCCATCGGCAATTTCCCTCGCAGCTTGCGCGAAGTTGTCGATCTCCACGCGCACATCGCCAACGACCGCTTGCAGATTGATCTGAATCTGTTTCAGGGATCGGACCAGTGTGTCCATGGGTGCAGGAAAGTCCGAGCTTGCCGACGTGGTCAGATTGCAACTCGCCAGATCGTTGGCAAAACGCTGCGCCTGCACAAACGCCACGGCGAACCGCTGGTGAAACCATGCCATGACCCCGAGTGCGCCGAGGGCCTGGGCGCCAAGTCTTGCGGCCATGGCGGCAGATCCTTGCAGGTCGAGCAGTTCGGGCAATGTGCCAAAAGCCGTCATGCAGGCCAGCGCCAATGCAAGACGGCTGGTCATGGAAAGCCGGGCGAAGCGCGCTGGGATGCCGCGAATACCCTTCTGGTAAATCACACCCTCTTTGAGATAAACCGGCAGTCTGGAAGCGTCAGAGGCGGCATTAATGGCTTTGTAAAGACCGTCAGCGGCATCAATTTGGGCGCGCGTTGGCTTGGTGCGCACCGAAAGGTAGGCCTTGGGTTTGCTGCCCTCCATGATGGGCGTGACGTTGGCGATGACCCAGTAGTGATCGCCACTTTTGGCCCGGTTTTTGACCAGCCCGGTCCAGGGTTTGCCACGACCAATGGTGCTCCACATATCTTTAAAACCAAGGGCCGGCATATCCGGGTGCCGTATGAGATTGTGGTTCTGACCGATCAGTTCCCCGGATTCATAACCGCTAACTGCCACGAAGGCGCGGTTGCAATGCGTAATGAAACCTTTTGTGTCCGTGATCGATACCAGCATTTGCTCCGCGGGGTAGTCCAATTCGCGTTGCGTCACCGGCAAATTCATTCTCATGACCGTCTCCCTGAATTGGTTGCCATGGAAATTGGTGTAACCAATGGTGGGCCAATATAGGTTCGGCCGGCTTCGTCGTCAATTCGGCAAACTTGTCGATGCACGACCCTGATCAGGGCGATCCCGCGGGTTCCTCCTGCAGACCGGGTGTGGCGTCGCGCAGCTGCCGGTCCGCCTTTAACTCTGCGGTGTAGCGTTTTTGCTCCTGCTCGTAGAGCGCCCTGATTTCATTTTGCATGGCCTCGCGCTCGTTTTGCAGGTCAGTGCTTTTCTCATATACATCCCGGCGCTTTTCCCGGTTGATCTTTAGCTGTTCCAGGTCGATGCGTTCACGCTCGTCTGCCGCGGCCATATTTTTCTTCACCAGGGTTTTGCGCATGACTTGAATTGCCTGCAAATCTCTTTCCACCGTCGCGGCCTTCTCCCGGACGGAAACCAGGAGATCGGAAACGCTTTTCTTTTTCAATGGATAGGTAGCGCTGCTTTCCTCGATGGCTTCAAGCCTTTCCTGATTGCGCTTTTGCTGTTCCCGAAGCTGTTCTTCTTTTTCATTCCAGACCGCGAGCTGTTGCTGCGTGTCATGGCGCCGCGATTGTGCCGCCAGCATTCTGGCTTCGGTCGCTTCTGAATTTTTTTCGAAAAGCGCATACAGCGCGTCCCGGATTTGTGTCTGTTCTTTGCCTGCTTCTTCAGTGGCATCACGAATAGCCTTGCGTTGCTCGGCCAGGTTGTTTGACGGGAAATTGTCGGCCTGCATCGCCTCGCGCATTGCCGCAATGGCCTTCTGCTTTTCCTGCACGGCCTTTTGTCGGTTGTGAAGTTCCTCAAGCTGCTCTTCAGTATGACGGCGTTGCGCATCGGCTTGGGCTCTCTGTTCTTCAGATGCCGCCTTGTTGGTCTCAGTCAGAGCGGTTCTTGCATCTAGGATTTCTTTGTATGCGTCGTGAATCGATTTACCGACTTCAATCACCTTGCTGAATTGATTGCGAAACCGCAAATTTTTTCGGAGGTCGTCTGCAGTAGCTTCCAAAACGGCCTTGCGTAGTTCCTGAAGTTGCTTTCGTTCTTCCTGAAGAGCTTCGGAGCGCGTTCGCAAGGCAAGCAGTGTTTCTTCATCGATTTGGTGCTGCTGTTCATAGGCCGCCTTCCGGTCCATTGCCGCTTGCCTGTCCTTCTCCTGCTGTTGGTTGAGTTCGGCGCGGGCGGCGTTGAGCGCGACCAGTTTTTCTGCGACGACCTTGCGCCGTTCTTCTCGGCGTTGTTCGATCATTTCCTGGATTTCAGCGTGCTTCTTGTTGATGATGTCTTCGTGCGGACCCGGTCGGAAAAAGCCGGGTACACGACCCAGAACTGTAGGCTGCTGCCGGGTCTCCGAGGAGACGAAACCAGCCTGATTGGCGTCAACCGCTGTCTGACCGGCATTGGTCTCAATAGTGGTTGTTCCGAAAAACACCTTGTCATAAGTGCCGGGTTCCCCCTCGCTCGACCCCGGTGCGATGTACCAAGTTTCGTGGTCTGTGCCCCGAATTCCTACCGTTGCAGTGGGCGTATTCACCTGGTAGGACCTTTGGTTGAATTTCCCAATCCAGCCTGTGATGGAGCGCATTCCTCCTAAAAACAATCGGAATACGCCGGTGTCTGAATCACCACCGTCCGCTTTGTATTTTTCTATTTTCAGTTTTGTATTCGGTCGCAACGCAATAAAGCCGGTGTCCTGCATGGTCATATGAAGTTCACTGGATTTACCGGTAATCAAGGTATCACCTTCGTTCACCGACTCTCCCACCGCGGCGCGCCGGGTTTGATTGCCGCTTTGCACCACCGTGACATCTCCGCTGACGAGGTCAATCTTGCCGGCCAGTGACGGCGTGCCGTCCTGCCCTATGGCCTGGGCAAGCGACCCGGAACCCCACACAAGGCAGACCAGGGAAACAAAGATACGCAAAAGACGCATTGGCAGATAAGCTCCAAATCCGGATATCAAGACCTGTATGCCGGCAGTGGGCAGGCCACACTGGCCAACTTCTCCAGGCCGGCCCAAGTCTGGTCTGCAACTTCAATGCCCGAGCATTGGTTTGCAATGGAGTTGATCGACTCGATCTCCCCGGGAAAGAAAATTTCCTGCACGCCATTGGCCGCCGGACACATTTTGACTTCTTCGATGAGTGTTTCCATGCGTGCCTCGAAATCAGCGCGGGGCATCGCCGCCTCAATGTCGATGGTGATGAGCATGTGGCCGCATCCACTGCGCCGCTCGGGATCGTAGGGCCCAGCGACAGCGCTGCCAAAGTGGCTGCCCGTAAGAACACCGGCGAGCACGTCCATCATGAAAGAAATCACATAGCCCTTGTGTCCGGCCATGGGCAGTATCAGGCCGCGAAGCGCGTCATTGGCATTGGTGGTGGGCGCGCCATTGCCATCAGCGGCCCAGCCCGGCGGAATATTTTCGTTGCGCTCTGCAGCCAGATAGATTTTGCCCCTGGCCACTGCGGTGTTGGCAATATCCATTACGGCAATGCCACGCGCACCCGCAGGCGCGGCGATGGACCAGGGATTGGTTCCTACTTTTTTCTCGCGACCGCCCCAGGGTGCCATCGCAGGACTGGCGTTGGTCGTCAGAAATGCCACGCATCCGGCCTCTGCGGCCATGCGGGTAAAGTATGCTGCCGTACCGAAATGGTTGGAATGCCGCACGCCCACGGCACTGATCCCATAGGTGCGCGCGCGCTCCACGCCGAGCTTGACGGCTTGCGCGGTAAGCACTTGCCCTATGCCGTCATTCCCATCGATGATGGCCAGCGCTGCGTGATCCATGACAGTGGCAGATTCAGTAACCGCCCTCATCGCGCCGGAACGTATCCGGTCCACATACCAGGGCAAGCGCAGCATTCCATGCGAAGAGTGGCCCCAAAGTTCTGCCGCGATCAGGCTGTCGGCGACCAAATGGGCATCGGCCGAAGGTACGCCATGGACGATCAGAACAGACTGCGCGAATTTGGCCAATGTTTCAGCAGGAATGGTTTTGGACACTGTTGCTTCTCGCCGGTAGATATGGATGCTGGTTCAGCGACTAATACGGTCAGCGCAACTGTAGCGCCTACACTGTTTGCAATGGCGCGGAAAATTTGCGGCCCGCTGGTATAACAATAGCCCTTCTCTGATGCAACCCGATTTTCTATGTCCACCACCGATCTGACACCGCTGCGCGACTTTGTCATGGCTTTTGGGAATCTGCTAAATGGCCAGCCCGATGAACCACAGATACTCGAGCAGGGCGCGCAATTGCTGCGCGGGCTCGTTGCGGTCGATCACTGGCTGCCAGCGCAATATGCCCGGCCGGATCCCAAACACTACCAGCAATATTTGTTGCATGCGGATTCAACGCAACGCTTCTCGGTAGTGAGTTTTGTCTGGGGCCCGGGTCAGGCCACGCCGGTGCATGACCACACGGTTTGGGGTTTGATCGGCATGCTGCGGGGCGCCGAATACAGTCAGCCGTGGCGACTGCATGCCGATGGGCGATGTGTACCCGATGGCGAAGGCGTGCGCCTCGAACCGGGACAAGTCGAAGCCGTCTCGCCTCGTATCGGCGATGTGCACCGTGTGCACAACCTGTTTGAGGACCGCGTATCCATCAGCATCCATGTTTACGGTGCCAATATTGGCGCGGTACAGCGCCACACCTATCCGCCGCAGGGAGGGCGAAAGTTATTCGTGTCCGGCTACAGCAACACGACACTGCCCAACTTTTGGGACCAGTCCGCCGAATTCCGTAAGCCATGACCGATCGCTTGTCTTACGAAGAAATACGTGCGCGGCTGCTCTCGCGCCATGAAATTGCCTTGCTCGATGTGCGGGAAGAAGACCCTTTCGCACAAGAGCACCCCTTGTGGGCGGCCAATTTGCCTCTGTCGCGCCTGGAGCGCGACGCCTGGCGGCGCATCCCCCGGCGCGACACATTGATCGTTCTGTATGGACAGTACCAAAACACCGATCTTGCGCCGCTGGCGGTTCAGCGGCTGCAGGCATTGGGATACACCAAAGTGCATATGCTCGACGGAGGTATCGAAGGCTGGAGACAGGCGGGGGGCGAGTTGTTCCGGGATGTCAACGTTCCCAGCAAGTCGTTTGGCGAACTGGTGGAACATGAGCGCCACACACCGTCGCTGTCTGCGCAGGAAGTCAAGGCACTCATTGATGCCAACGCCGATGTGGTCGTGCTCGATGCGCGGCGGTATGACGAATACCAGACCATGAATATCCCGACGTCCACCAGCGTGCCGGGAGCCGAACTGGTGCTGCGTGCGCGTGAACTGGCGCCTGACCCCAAGACGCAAATCATCGTCAACTGTGCCGGCAGGACGCGCAGCATCATAGGAACCCAGTCGCTGGTCAATGCCGGTTTGCCCAACCCGGTAGCGGCATTGCGCAACGGCACCATCGGATGGAAACTTGCGGGGCAAGTGCTGGACCATGGCTCCAACCGGCAGGCTCCCGCCGCCAGCGAGGCCAACAAAGCCTTTGCCCGTGCTCAGGCGCGTGCAGTAGCAGACAAAGCAGGCGTGCGCTGGATTTCGTATGAAGCACTGCCATCCCTGGACGCTGGCGATCGCACCACTTACCGGTTCGACGTGCGTTCTGCACAGGAGTATGCAGCCGGACATCTGGTGGATTTCTTGAACGCTCCTGGCGGGCAACTGGTGCAAGAGACCGATCACCATGCGCCAGTGCGCGGGGCGCGCATTGTGCTGGCTGATGACGATGGTGTGCGGGCACCGATGAGCGCGTCCTGGCTGGCGCAAATGGGCTGGGAAGTTTATGTACTTATCGACCCGCCTGCAACCGCGTTCTGTGAGACAGGCAGCGGACCCGACCTTTTTCCCGCAGCTCCACAAGTATCGGAGCTTGCCGCCAAAGAACTTGCCCGATTGCTGTTGGAAAGTTCTGCGGGTGTGGCCGTCATCGATTTCAGCACCAGTGCGAATTACGTCAAACAACATATTCCCGGTGCTTGGTTCGCGATACGTGCGCAACTGGCACAAGCGCTGGAGCGCATACCGGCAGCGACAAGCTATGTGTTGACGTGCAGTGACAGCACGCTTGCACGTTTCGCGTCGCAAGATTTGCGAGTGCTTCTCGCAGCTTGCAATATTGAAGCCTCGGTCCATGTACTGGCCGGCGGGAATGCCGCCTGGTTCGCGGCAGGTTTGCCAGCCGAAGCGGGTGAACAGCGCTTGGCCGTACCCCGAACGGACCGCTACCGGCGCCCTTATGAGGGCACGGACGCTACGGCTGAGTCGATGCAGGCTTACCTTGATTGGGAGTTCGGACTGGTTGCGCAATTAGGCCGCGATGGCACACACCATTTCAAAGTTATTTGAAGCGGTCTATGCCTGCCCGCCGGCGAAGGATACGTACACCTGGTTGGTGCCCATAAGGCTGCCAAGAATTAGTTTATAAAATGCGGTGTTTGGTAAGACGTGCGGCAGGTAATGCTTTCGCAACCAATACTGATCCGATTTTTACAAAGTAAGGAACCTTCATGACACTTTCGCCAAAAATGCTATCGATCATTCAAAAAGCCGGAACGGCGGTATTTGCCGCTGATGCCGCGCTCAAAGACGCCGTGACAGAGTGTGCAAAAAAGGTGCGTGATGCGATGACCGATAACCCATTTGACGCGGGTGTCAGTGATCTTTATGAGGATTGGAAAGCAGTGGCCCGCGTCTCGCAGGCCATGACCGCCATTGAAGCGGAGCTGCAAAAAGTACATGCACTGGCAATGTCCCGTCCGGCACTGGCAGTCAATGCACCATTGCAACTGCTGACTTCCGTCGATGTGACGGATGCTGTCGTCAAACGCGGTCCGCGCAAATCGAAGGCTGCAAAAAAAGTCGGGGCCAAGGTCAACAAACGCGGCATCCGGCGCACCAAGCCATCCGATGGCCCGGACAACACCGCCAGAGTGCTGAGCCATCTGCAAACAGTGCTCAACGCAGACAGCTTTGTGAAACTCAATCAGTCCGCAGTAGCGATTGGCGTTGGCGTCCCCAAAGGATCGATTGGCGCTTCGATCAGGAAGCTGCTGAAGGCAGGAACGCTGATCCAGGGTGAACGCGGTCAGTTCAAATTGGCGTGACCAACGGATCCCGGAGCGACGCCAGTCAATACTGCAACGCCGTGCTCTTGCCCCAGAACACACGGTAAGCGAATACCGTGTAAGCAATGATGACGGGCAGCACGACTACCGTCCCATAAAAGATCACCAGCAAGGCCTCGGGAGCGCTTGCTGCCTGCCAGATCGTGAGCTTATCCACGACGAGCCATGGGAACAGGCTGTAGGCCAGTCCGTAAAACGCCAGTAAAAAAATTCCTACCGTGCAAGCAAAAGGCACGGCAGCGCCATACTGGTTGCCCTGGGCCAGTCGTGTCGGCAAGCGCTTGAGACTTCGCGCGATCACGATAAACAGCGCCAAGGTCATCGCCGGAATGGGCAACAGCAACACGATATTGGGAAAGCTGAACCACTTGTCAAAAATGCGCTGGCTCACCCAGGGCGTCGCCATGGAAATGGCCGCCACGCCCGCGCCGGTCAGCCACAGGCTGCCCTGCGCCCAACGTACCGCTTTGAGCTGGAGCGCACCTTCGGTTTTCATAATGAGCCAACCAGCACCCAGCAGGCAATACGCCGCCATCAGGCAAAGCCCGATGAGAGCGCTGAATATCCGGCTACCCCAGTCCGAGGCAAAACCCGTGATCAAGCTCCCCAGCATGAAGCCCTGTGACCAGCTGGCCAGCAAGGAACCCGCATAAAACGCGCGGTCCCACAGCGGCTTGTGCGCAGCCCGCGCCTTGACGCGAAAGTCGAATGCCACGCCCCGCAGCGTGAGCGATATCAGCATCAGTGCTACGGGCAAATAAAGGGAACCCAGGATCACGCCATGCGCGAGCGGAAATGCCACGAGCAGCACGCCGACGCCCAGCACCAGCCAGGTCTCGTTCGCATCCCAAAACGGCCCGATGCTGGCGATCATGGTGTCTTTTTGAGAGTCGTCGTCGGCACGACGCAGCAGCACGCCAACCCCCAGGTCATAGCCATCCAGAATGACATAGGCCAGCATCGCCAGCGCCATCACAAGTGCGAATGCGAGGGGCAGCCAGCCCGCGCTCTGGCTCAGGTCCGGCATTGTCAAAGCGCTTGCAGCTTCATGCATGGGCTGCTCCCGAAATCCGGGACGTATCGACCGGGCCACCCGCGTCGCTGGTGGCGGCTTTGCGTGCCAGATGGAAAACGACACTCACATAGGCCGACAACAGCATCACATAGGTACTGAGGTACATCGCCAGGGTGAATTCGATGTTGCCCGCGGGTACATGGGATGCGGCCTGCGCGGCAGTCAATACGCCCTGCACCAGCCAGGGCTGGCGTCCGATCTCGGTCGTGTACCAGCCGGCCACCAGTGCGACCCAGCCCGCGAATGTCATGGACACCAGTACCCGCGCCATCCACGGTTGCAGACGGTTCTTGCGTACCTGCCAGCTTCCCAGCCAGCTGACTGCCAGCATCAGCAGACCGACGCCCACCATGATCCGAAAGGCCCAAAACACGGGTGCGACCGGCGGGTGCTCCTCGCCAAAGTCCTTGATTCCCTTGATCTCGCCATCCCAGCTGTGGGTGAGATAGAGCGAGGCGAGGTTCGGAATCGCGATTTCGAATCGGTTGGTTTGGGTGGCCTTGTCAGGCATTGCGAAGAGCACGGCCGGGGCGCCCCTTTGGGTATCCCAGATGGCCTCCATCGCGGCAATCTTTGCGGGCTGGTGGTGCAAGGTGTTCAGGCCATGCTGGTCACCTACTGCGATCTGCAGGGGTATGAGGACGGCTGCCACATACAGTCCGGTGCGCAGCGACGCCTGCACGGATTTGCCCTGGTCCCCCCGGAGCCAGCGGTACGCCGACAGGCCTGCGAGCAGGAAGGACACGGTCAACCCCGACGCGATCAGCATATGGGTGAACCGGTAAGGAAATGAGGGGTTAAAGATGACCTCCACCCAACTGGTGACATGCGCTTTGCCGTCGATCATCTCGAAGCCGGCCGGCGTGTGCATCCAGGAGTTCAGTGCCAGGATCCAGAACGCTGACAGGGTGGTGCCCAGCGCCACCAACAGCGTGGCTGCCGTGTGAACCCGTTCGCTCACGCGCCCTCGTCCAAACAGCATGATGCCAAGCATGGTTGCTTCCAGAAAGAAGGCCGTCAGCACCTCATAGGCCAGCAGCGGTCCGGCGACATTGCCCACCGTATTCATGAAGCCCGGCCAGTTGGTGCCGAACTGAAAGCTCATCGTGATGCCGCTCACCACCCCGAGTGCGAACGTGAGTGCAAAAATTTTCACCCAGAATTGGTAGGTGTCCATCCAATGCTGCTCGGCGGTGGTGTTGAACCGGACTTTGAAAAACAGCAACATCCACCCCATCCCCAGACTGATACTGGGAAACAGAATGTGAAAAGTCATGTTGGCGGCAAACTGGACGCGTGCCAGAACCACCGGATCAAAGTTGTTCATGATGTTGGCCTTGGGGAGGTAAATTGTCAGGTGCTGTGCCAGTTTCCACCGGCAGCACCACGTCGTTACTGGACTTGCCGGTGAAAACCTGTTTGACCCGGTCTTTTATTTCCAGCAGTTTTTGTACTTTGGAGCCCATTTGCATGAGGCTGGTCAGCGTGGCGGAGTCCATCTTCTGCACGTCGTCGAGCCAGTCGGTCATCAGCTCAATGAAGCCGTGCATCTGCCGCATGCGCTCCTGTGCGTGAATGTCAGCCGCAACGCTGGGCTGTTCCATCAGCGCATCGCGCAGCATGGAAAGGGTCGGGTCAATCTCCCGCTTGCGCCGTTCCGCGGCGAGCGTGCGAAAGATGGCCCATACATCTTCCGGTGCCTGAAAGTATTCCCGGCGGTCGTTGGGCTGGTGGATCAGACGTACCAGGTTCCAGGATTGCAACTCCTTGAGGCCCATGCTGACATTGGAGCGCGAAAAACCCAGCGCTTCGCCCACTTCGTCGGCATTCAGGGGCTTGGGCGACACGTACAACAGCGCGTAAATCTGGCCTACCGTGCGGTTGATGCCCCAGCGGCTTCCCATTTCGCCAAAGTGCAGCACAAAACGCTGGGTCAGTGGAGCGAGGTTCATTTTTTTCTTTCTGAATTTTCAGTATTTTCTGAAAATTCAGAAAGTCATTCAAGCTTGCACTTTTAAACCTTGATCGTGAGAAGGGTCATTGCGATGAATCCGCAGTGTCATCGCTGCGGCAGGCAGGCTTGGGCGTTTCATCCGACCTTGACGCCCTTCCAGAACGCTACACGGCCCTTGATGCTGGCAGCCTCCGGCTTGGGGTCGGCGTAGTACCAGACCGCGTCCGTGTTGACCGCGCCATTGACATTGAGCGAGTAATAGCTGGCTTGTCCTTTCCAGGGGCAACTGGTCTTGTGGTTGCTGAAGGTGATGAACTCGCGCTTGAGCGAGCTCTCCGGGAAGTAGTGATTGCCTTCGACCAGTACGGTGTCGTCGCTGTCTGCAATTACGGTGTCGTTCCAAATGGCTTTCATGGCGGTCCTTGAAGTTCCGGGGTGGAGTTGCGGATCCGATTATGAAATCCCGGGGCCAGCCATTCGCGGCAAGGGTTAATTAACCCAAATAGTTGAACAGCGACAGTTTTTGCACCTGCGCATAGGACTGCAGTGCGGCGGAGTAACCGGTTTGTGCCGCTGAGAAATCGGACAGGCCCTTGACCATATCGAGGTTCTGGGCGTTGGATTGATCGGTTTGCTGCTGAATGTTGGCTTGGCTGTTGTCGGCCGTGATGGTGTCAGCCTGATTGAGCAGGTCGCCGGCGCGTCCGCGTTCCGCGGTGACCTTGGCCAGGCCAATGTCAACATTGCCCAAAGCCTGCGATACGGCCTGGCTGGCGGCGTTGGCATTGGCTGCGTTTCCGATGTCATTGATGGCACTGTCGAGCGTACCGAACAGGCTGGATCCGGGAGTGACGGTGATCTGGTCGTTGACGGCCGGTGTGCCGGTAATGGTCAGTGAGAGGCCCGGCATCGCGGT
>CAIOLZ010000244.1 GCA_903859265.1 uncultured beta proteobacterium | reverse complement strand
CGCCGGGCTGGAGGCCACTTGCAGCAAAGGCACCGCTGACGAAGTTCGCAATCAGGCGAAGCTTTTGGAGGACGTCGTGCAGGACGCTCTGGCCGCGTTGCACCAGGCCATTGCCCTGTTGGGGGAACCGGGTACCACCAGCCCACAGGTCATTGCCAACGCCGGCATCGCGCAACAGGCCGTTGCGTTATTGCGGGACCAATTGCTTCCCATGTTGGCAGCGGACGACCTGACCGTGCTGGAGATTTTTGCAGCGCACCGGGAAACACTGGCGCACTTGCCACAGGATGCCGCGGCGCAGCTCGAAGACGCCCTGCAACAGCTCGATCTGGAACGTGCATTGGCCGTCTGCAGGACCGTTCTTTCAGCCTAGGAATCGCGATTCGGACGCGGTGCACGAAACACCGTGCCGTCGGCGTAAAAATCGGGATCCTCGTTGTCCGGCCACCAGCCCGGCACGCCCAGCACAGGCAAATGGGCAAATGGTTTGCCGGCCAGGGCCTCTGGTTGGAGCGCGTCCGCGAGCCATATATCGATGTCCGACCACGCCAGACCCGGTGCTTGCACCCGGTACACATGGGCTGTCATTGGCTTGCGCGGGCGCACCAGTTTTTCCTGCAAGGCATGGCCAAAGACGATGAGTTGCGCAGATTGCCAAAGGGGTCGCAAGCGGCCAAAAACCAGCATCCAGTCCTTCTCCAGCAGCGCCTGCCACAGCGCATCAGGCGCCTGCAGCAAGGCCGCGTTTTCGTCGAACACGGTCAGCGCATCCCGCGCCGGGCCGCGCACAGGCCGAATGCCGGTTTGCATAATCTGCGCAGACTGCAAGGCATTCAGTCGCTGCTTGGTCCGCGGAAAATGCAGCCACGCAAGTCCATTGAAAAAATCATGCAATCCATCGCGGGTAGGCACCCGATGGGTGTCAAAAATGAACTGCTCGTAGGCCACTCCTTGGGCCAGTTCTGCCTGCGGCACAAATGTTCTGGGTACCCGAGGCCCGGACATGTTGAACGCGTTGAGGGCATGGGCCACGCTGTCACCCGCGGCGACCTGCCCTGCCACCACCTCGCCGACTGCTCTCCAGCCTGCCAGCCAGGGCGCGCGCCAGTCGATGGCTTCTAGACCATGCGCCACGCCAGTGGTTCGCCTGCCGCAAGCGGCTTGAGTTGGCCCTGGCCAAAGGGGTAACTGTCAGGAGGCGTCCACGCGCTGCGCTGCAACGTGATGGTGCCGGTATTGCGCGGCAGGCCATAAAAGTCCGCGCCATGAAAACTGGCAAACCCTTCAAGCTTGTCCATGGCGCCGGCGGCATCAAATGCCTGCGCATACAGCTCCATGGCGGCGTGCGCGGTGTAGCAACCCGCGCAACCGGAAGCATGCTCCTTCAGATGGGCCGGATGCGGTGCGCTGTCAGTGCCCAAAAAGAACTTCGGGCTCCCGCTCACCGCCGCTTGCACCAAAGCCTGGCGGTGGGTTTCGCGTTTGAGCACCGGCAGGCAGTAGTAGTGCGGCCGGATGCCTCCCGTGAAAATTGCATTGCGGTTGTAGAGCAAATGGTGGGCGGTAATCGTGGCTCCCACGTACTGATCCGCTGCCTGCACGTACTGGGCTGCCTCACGGGTGGTGATGTGCTCGAACACGATTTTGAGTTCCGGAAAATCGCGGCGCAAAGGAATCAACTGCGTATCAATAAACACCGCCTCGCGGTCAAACAAATCAATATCACTGGAGGTCACCTCGCCGTGTACCAACAGCAGGAGCCCGGCGCGCTGCATGGCTTCCAGGGTCTTGTAGGTCTTGCGCAGGTCGGTCACACCGGCATCGCTGTTGGTCGTGGCACCGGCGGGGTACAGCTTGAGGGCGACCACACCGGCGTCTTTGGCCCGCGCAATTTCTTCAGCCGGAAGGTTGTCGGTCAGGTAAAGCGTCATGAGCGGCTCAAACGCCATTGCGCCAGGCACGGCAGCACGAATCCGGTCGCGGTAAGCCAGCGCCTGCGCGGCCGTGGTGACAGGTGGCTTCAGGTTGGGCATGACGATGGCGCGGGCAAATTGCGCTGCGGTGTGCGGCACCACGGTTTGCAGCGCATCGCCATCGCGCAGATGCAGATGCCAGTCGTCGGGGCGGGTCAGGGTCAGGGTGTTCACAGGGCAATCATTGGACAAAGTGGTGGTCATTCGGTTTGGGTTCCCGGGGATTTTTCGCTCAGCAGGTAGGTCCATAAAGCCTGCGCCGCCGTTTTGGTCGTTTTGCCGTTGCCGCGTTGCGCGTCTTTCCCGACCGGACGCTCACGGTAAACACGGATTTCCAGCGTAGCGCGCAAATCCGGCGCAGCAGCCGGCAAGGCACTCACCAGCTTTTTGGCACGCAACTCTTTGCGGATGGCACTTTGGGGCAAAAAGGCAATTCCATGCCCTTCAAGTGCCATCGCCTTCAGGCCCTCGGCCATGTCGGTCTCGTACACCCGGTCGAGGTGCATAGGCTGGCGCGACTCTTTCAAAATCTGGTCCACCACGAGCCCGAGATAAGCGCCCGGCGCGTAGCCCAGATACGGCAATGCAGCATCCATCCGTCCCGGTAGCAAAAACTGCGGTTCGCCTTGCGCATTGGCGCGCGAATAAGGTGCCACCACCTCCTGGCCCAGACTCACCATTTCATAGCGATCCTGGTCAAGCTGAAAAGGCTGGGATGCGTGGTGGTAGGCGAGCAGAAGATCGCAACTGCCCTCGACCAGCCGCATCACCGCGTCGTGTACATTGAGCGCAATCAACCGACTTTTGATACTGCCAAAGGGCTCACGCAGGCTGCTGACCCACGCCGGGAAAAACGTGAACGCCAGCGTGTGCGGCACCGCAAACTCGATAAAGTCCTG
>CAIOLZ010000243.1 GCA_903859265.1 uncultured beta proteobacterium | reverse complement strand
GCGTTCTGCAATCTCGCCGACGTTTCCGGAACGACCATCGTGTCATCGGTCAACTGCGTGACGCCGGGCATGCCGTTGATCGCGTCGCACAGACTCCACTTCTGACTGTCGCTCTGCAGCTTGCCGGTCAGCGTCACAGCCCCGCGCAGCACCTTAACGTCAACATCGTCGGCGCGGCTGCCCATCTGTGCGGTGATCTCGTCCCGTATCTGAATGCGCAATTCGGTGTCGGTCTCGCGGGCGTCTGTTGGCCAGCGCACGGCGTGACTGCGTTGGGCCCTTCCGGCAGCCCGCCTTGTGTCTGCCGCCGCACGGATGCAAGTCCGATTGAGCGTCAGAGTCAGAAGCTGACGCACATTAACAAGGGAAAGCCTCATGAAGTTCGCCAAGGAACAAGTCCGCGACTTCACCAACGCGGGCCATCGCGTCGCGCTGAACAATTCGCAGCGGCGTACGCTCGAAGCCATCTTCCGACACCCTGCAGCTTCCAACCTGGAATGGATGGATATCGTCGAGCTGGTCGGCCGTATCGGATCGATCTCTGAACGGGGCAGCGGGGAATTCGACGTGCACGTGGGCGGCAATCACCATGTGATGCACAAGCGGCACACCAAGGACCTCACGGGCCAAGAGCTGGTCTGTTGGGGCGCCCGTTTTTACCCATTCTGCGTGCTCAAGGTTACGCACCCGTAACCCAGAATTGCTCGTATTTCCCTTGGAATTTCCCTTTCAACGCCCGAGTTCGGCAAGTCGCACGGCTAGAGTAAAAAGCTCTCGCGCGTCAACATCCTGGTGAACGGTGGCGAAGTCGGGTGCTAGTTGGTGGCTGCTGCGCGGCAGAGTCGGCTTGTACAACCTGGCTTCAAGCTCTTGGTCGGTGAGGGCTTGTGCTGCCTACCTCGTTAAAGCTCAGGCCTGCCAACAAGTGCAGGCGCAATGTCTCTCGGATTTGACGCATGTGATTGTGTTCGTTGGCATTGGCTGCTGCTTTGTAAAAAGCAACGAGCCTATGCCGGGTTCAAGAAATCACTTCCGCGCATTCCCCCGAATCGTCCACGATGGGCTGAAATATGCAGGAAGGGCTGAAAACGGCCGTAACGTATGGAGACTTGATTGCTATCAACCTCCCATTAGGGCGCCCAAAGACCTAACTGTGCTTTCGCAATTCGGCGATATTTATCTGTATCGGAATTGGCCTTGGATCAAATCTCGCCTTCCATCGTTTTAATTTGTAATGCAGAGTGGTTTGCGCCACTATGCGGTGATTGAAAACTCACAAGTTTTCCGCGCTGCAATACTCAGGCGCACTGAAAAAAGTCAGTCAATCGCTAAACGTACGTGTTGACGCTATTTCCAGATAAAAGCGTAGGTTTAGGCAGCGGCGGAGTGGCTGCGTTGGACAAAGCAGGTGTGGTGCCTGAACCGGTCCCGTTGCTGCGCAGGCTCGCGAACGCCTGTTGTGCACCGGTCAAATCACCACTTTGCAAGGCTTTGGCGAGTTGGGCCAGCGGACTGTTCGGATTGGTGAGTGCCTTGGCGGGCGCATTAGCCGTCAGCGATGCAAAAGCCGCTTGTGCCGCACTAAGACTGTTGGACTTCAGAGCTTGGCCCAGTGCCTGAAAGTTCTGTTGGCGTTGTTGCCATGCCGCCGCTGTGGTCGACTGACCAGCGCTTCCCCCGGAAATTTTCCATGCCATCGAGATACTCCCTGACGGAGCACTTTTTAGCCACGATTAGCTGATTACGTGCCTGCCGTATAGATTGCTATCGGCTCGTTTGGCAATAAAAACTACTGTCTTTACACAAATCCGAATGTAAAGATTCGGATAAATGACCAAAGTCAAGCTTTTGTGGCGGCAACAGTTAACGCCAGATTAATAAGGCGGTAATTCAAGCGCTTACGCACGGATCACCATTTCCAGAGCCTTGGACACTCTTAGGCACCAAGCGGTGCATGGTCATGCACTGCATCACCCTCTTGTTATATGGATAGGAGATAGCCATGGGCATGCGCGTAGACAGTTCAAGCAGCACCTCAGCGACTCAAAGTACAGCTTCTGCCAGCTGGCAGCAACGCCAGCAAAGCTTTAAGGATTTATTCTCGTCACTGCAATCCGGCGACTTGAGTGCGGCCCAAAAAGCGATGCAAAGCCTCACCGGTGGCTCCGGCACTGTCAATAGCAGCAGCCCTTTGGCACCCATTGCCCAAGCCCTGCAGGCAGGTGATATGTCCGCGGCCCAGAAAGCAGGCCAGCAGTTTCAG
>CAIOLZ010000242.1 GCA_903859265.1 uncultured beta proteobacterium | reverse complement strand
GGTAATCCATTGGGTGAGCTTGACCACAGCGGATGACGAGGGCTGCATCACCAGCGAGGTCATTTCCTGCATACTGTTGCCCAGGAACATGGCGGCAATCGTGAACAAAATCGCCATCATCAGCAGTGTCTTGGCCGTAGAGACGAGTTTTCTTTTGCTGAAAAGGTTGGCAATTCCCGTGAGCGGGTTGAGGCGGCTGAAATCGGGCATCAGCGGTGTCAGACTGGCCACCCAACCGCCCGATGCGACGGCCGACAAAATGGCGGCAGCCATGATGATTCCTGCAAAAGCCGCGCAACCGGCCAGGCCCACGGTGGTCGCATCACTCAGACGTGTAAACATGGTGCTGGTTCCCTTCACGGTGGCCGCGTCAAACGACAGTTGTCGCGTCATATCCACCAGCAGGTTGTTGAAAAGCACCGGTGCCAGAACCAAAAGTGCCAGCGCCCCGGTGCCAAGAACAGCAAGGTGAGAAAGGTCTTCGGACCGGCTGACCTGGCCGTCGGCGCGCGCTTTTTTCAGCTTGCGCTGCGAGGCGGGCAGGTTGCGGTCTTGGCTCGTGGTTTCCATGGTGGGCGACTGTTAAGTTCGCACCATTGTCCCGAGCACCTTGTAAAACTAAAGCCCAAAAAGCGGGGGAATTGCCCCCGTAATTGAACGGGCGACGTTAAAAGCCCAGGCTTGCGAGCAAGTCGTCCACCTGCGACTGGTTGGTGACGACTTCCGGATTGCCGGCACCATCTACCACCGGTCCGGCCAGCGCCGGCACATAGGGTTCGCCGGAGGCAGGCTTGGCTACCGTATCAGCGGGGGCGGTTTGAATCAGCAGGGTGAGCAACTGCTCTTCGATGTTGGCAGCCAGATTCACCACTTTTGCAATCACCTGTCCGGTGAGATCATGAAAATCCTGGGCCATCATGATTTCGGTGAGGTGCTCATCGACTTTTTTGCTGGCGGTTTCAACGTCGTGGATGAAATTCATCACATCGCCCTTGGCCACTGCTCCGACCGGGTCTTTGACAATCAGTGCGCCGATGCGGCGCGTCTCGGACGCAATGAAATCGTGCTGCTCCTTGGCCTGGTCCACCTGGTTGAGTACCTTTTCAGCGGCCTGACCGGTCAGGCGTGCAATGTACGACAGGCGACTTTTGGCATCCGGCAGTTCACCGGCCCAGTCCTTGACTTTTTCTGCCAGTCCCAGGCCATTGAGCGAGTCGTGCAATTGCCGGGTCAATGCCCCCAGCATCCGGTGTACATCGGCTGCTGATGGCATGGGTGCGTCTGCCATTGGCGCTTGCTCCGCTGCCATGGTTATTTCAGCCCTACTTTGGTGAGGATGTGGTTGACCTTGTCTTCCAGCGTTGCTTTGGTAAAGGGTTTGACAATGTAACCCGCGGCGCCTTGCTGGGCGGCCATGACGATGTCTTCCTTGCGCGCTTCAGCCGTCACCATCAGCACGGGAATGTGTTTGAGCTTTTCGTCTTTTTTGATTTCTGCCAGCAACTGAAACCCGTTCATATTGGGCATATTGATGTCACTCACCACGAAATCAAAGGTGCTGTTGTGCAGTTTTTGCAATGCAATCACACCGTCTTCGGCTTCGTCTGCGTCCGCATAACCGCTTTCCTTGAGCAGGTTGCGCACGATTCGTCGCATGGTGGAGAAATCATCAACGATCAGAAAACGTAATTCTTTGGACATAGCTAGCGGACCCTTTCGCGGGCAATTTTCATATTCCCGCAAGTATGACTGAAAATTATTTAGTTCAAGGTGACGATTTGGCAGCAGAAGCCGCAGCTGCCGGTTCCGAAGCGGCATCAGGCTCCATGTTCCCGGCGCCCAGCAGTCGCTCCTCGGCCTCTTTGGTCATGACCAGTATGGTGATGCGGCGGTTACTCGGGCTCAGCGGGTCATTGGGCTCCAGCGGCACGCTCGACCCCATTCCGACGACCCGGGCCAGCTTGGCCTCGGGCATGCCCGAGGCCATCAGCTCCCGGCGTGTGGCATTGGCGCGATCGGCGGACAACTCCCAGTTGCTGTAACCCCTTGCGGCATTGCCATAGGACTGGCGGTCGGTGTGTCCGTCCAGGCTGATTTTGTTGTCCACATCCAAAAGCGCAACACCGATCTCCTTGAGAATATCGTGCATGTAAGGCTTGACGGTGGCGCTGCCGCTGTCAAACATGGGACGCTTCTGGTCATCCACAATCTGGATCTGGAGCCCGTCAGGGGTAATTTGCAACTTGATTTGGGAACTGAATTCCGCCAGCTTTTCGTTGTTGGAAATCGCCGCGGCAATTTTTGCGCTCAAGGCTGCCAGCGTCGCAGCATCTTTCTTGGAGCGCTCGGCCTTGGCCTGCTGGTCGGCTGCCTTTTTAGTTTGCTTGTCGGGTGAATCACCTTTTTTCACCTGACCGGATTGTTGTGTCAAATCGTTGCCGCCACCGGTAATGATGCTGTTGCTGGCGCCCGCTCCGGCGCCGCCCTGCATCGCCACCTTCAGGGGCGACTGAAAATAGTCCGAAATCCCTTTTTTGTCGCCATCGGTGGTACTTCCAAGCAGCCACATCAACAGGAAAAACGCCATCATGGCGGTGACGAAGTCGGCATAGGCAATCTTCCACGCGCCGCCGTGCGCGGAGTGCCCGCCCTTCTTGATCCGCTTGATGATGATCGGTTGGAGTTTCTTTGCGTCGCCTGCCATGGTCAGCGTCTCGCAGCCTTATTTCTTTTTGACAAACGCTTCGAGCTCCGCGAACGTTGGCCGCTCGGTGGAGAAAAGCACTTTGCGTCCGAACTCAACCGCCGTGGACGGGTTGTAGCCCTGCATACTGGCTAGCAAGACGGTTTTGATGCACTGTAATTCCTTGCTGCCTTCTTCCACCTTTTGCTCCAGCAGGCCACCCAGTGGCTCGGCAAATGCATAGGCCAGCAAAATTCCCAGGAACGTGCCGACCAGCGCCGAGCCAATCATGCCGCCCAGAATGGCGGGTGGCTGGCCGACCGAACCCATGGTGTTGACCACGCCGAGCACGGCCGCGACGATACCAAAGGCCGGCAGGCCGCCTGCAATACGCTGAATGGCAGCGACCGCCGCATGTTCTTCGTGGTGATGGGTTTCAATTTCGCTGTCCATGATGGACTCGATTTCATGGGCATTGAGGTTGCCCGAGACCATCATGCGCAGGTAATCGGTGATGAATTCGACGACGTGGTGGTCGTGCCCCACGGTGGCGTATTTTTTGAACAATTCGGATTCGTGGGGGTTTTCCACGTCGTTCTCGATTGCCATCAGGCCCTCTTTGCGCGCTTTTTGCAGGATGTCAAACAGCAGCGCCATCAGCTCCATATAGCGGGCCTTGGAATACTTGCTGCCTTTAAAGCAGGCTCCCAGGCCCTTGACCGTAGCTTTGACCACCTTCATCTGGTTGTTGGCGAGAAACGCACCGATAGTGGCGCCGCCAATGGTGATCAGCTCAAAAGGAAGTGCGTGCAGGATGACCTCGATATTGCCGCCGTGTGCGATGAACACGCCGAACACACACCCCAAACAAATCAGCCAGCCGACGAGTACAAACATATTGATATTGTGACAACGAAGCCCGGGGCTTCAGGGGTTGAAGAGGCAGGCCTTTTACCGCCAGTCTTCATCATATCGTCCAGTCTGCAGGTCGGCTTAAATTTTGCGCTGCGTTCAATGCAGCAAAATGCCCCCGGCTGTCGCGCCCTTGCCGGCGCGGGCCGGTGGCGAACACAGCCCGCATTCGAAATGGCGGCTGTTCTCATACGCTTCAGACACAAAGTGCCCGCCGCATTTGGAGCATTTGGTCATGGACAGCATGTTGTTGTCGATGAACTTCACCAGGCGCCAGGCCCGGGTGATCGACAGCAAGGGCTCGACGCCGCAGGCCGCGATTTGCTCGGTGTAGAGCTTGTAGGCTTTCATGATGGCGTCAATGTCTTCCAGCGCGCTGACCTTGGTCAGGTATTCATAGGTGTTCTGGAACAGCGAGGCATGAATATTGGGCTGCCAGGTCAAAAACCATTCGGTCGAAAACGGCAGCTGGCCTTTGCTGGGGGAGCGTCCGGCGACTTCCTTGTACAGGCGCAGCAGGCGTTCATAAGAAAGATTGGTTTCGCTTTCCAACACTTGCAGGCGGGCGCCGAGCTGGATCAGGGAAACTGCGCGCTCTACCTGTTTGGAATCATTCAATACGCTTTTGGTGGCCATGGTGCTGCTCCGGCGGGTATCAATTAAAGGGTTTCGGCAAAACGGCCGGCCATCAGAATGCTGGCGTGCAAGCGGGTGGTGGCGTCGTTATCGACTTTGTTGACCGAGTGGTTGGTCAGCAGGTTCCAGACAATGTCGTCTTCCACCCGGAAGCGGCACAGCAGCATGTTGCCGGACGCAATTTTCATGATTTGTGCGGGAGACAGCGCACCGATAAGGTCAGCGGCTTCCTCGGACATGCCCAGCCGGAACAGGGCCTCGGCCTTGTCCTGACGAATCAGGTTTTGGGCCAGCATGAGGTAGGTCAGGTTGGCTTCCCGGATTTCGGAAAGAATTTGCTCGTTGGTCATCATCTGCTCCTGGGTTGGTGGCGATTCTTTTGAATCACCGTGGAGCAAATTGTGTTTTGCGAGCCGCGAAACTTGAATCCGAAAACGGCTAATCCGTGCGTCAGAAATGGAGCCCGTGCATGTAAGGGAACTTCCTACATGCCTTTATTCAGTGTTCAGCCCATTAACGCAGCAGCTGCAGGACTTGTTGGGGCAACTGGTTGGCCTGGGCGACCATTGCGGTGCCGGCCTGTTGCAGGATCTGGGCGCGCGACAGGTTCGCAGTTTCCGCCGCGAAGTCAGTGTCTTCAATGCGTGAGCGCGCGGCAGTGACATTCAGCCCGGTGGTGGACAAGTTGTCGATCGTCTGCGTGAAACGGTTTTGAATTGCACCCATCACGGACCGGCTGCTATCCACGGAGGCAATCGCGGCGTCGAT
>CAIOLZ010000241.1 GCA_903859265.1 uncultured beta proteobacterium | reverse complement strand
GTGACACTGCGGTGTGCGTGCCCAAGGCGTTTTTAACAATATGCAACTTGCTGTCAAACGCAACCTTGCTCAAAGGTGGTGCCCCACGGAGGTGTTCTTTTCTGAGTTCCTGCACATAGTCGTGCAAAGCGCGATCGGTGCGAAGGGCGTGCGCTTGCGCGTAGCGGCTGCGTAACCAGTCTGCCAGCCCATCGTGCGCCTGCAGGGCAAGAATGCGCTGCACCACTTCAGGCGGATACCCTTGCAGATAGGTCAATGGCACACCCGGTAGCGTGGCTGAAGATGCAGCAGTATTCTTCACGGCGGCTCAGTGTCTGGAGACCCGCATGGCAATCAAGCCGGCCACACCGATCACCGCGGCACCGACGAAGGTGCTGACTTTGGGAACTTCGGCAAAAAACAGAAATCCCCAAAGCGGCGCCCATAGCATGCCGGTGTATTCAAACGGTGTGACCACGCTGGTTTTTGCAATCCGGTAGGCGTTGGTCAAAAAAAGCGTGCCAACCGCCGCTACCACGCCGCATAAGGCAATCAGCAGGCTGTCGCTCCAGGCCGGCACCCGCCATGGCCGCACCAAAAACTCGACGCTCGGATGTGCCGAGGAGCTTTTGCCTCGGAGCGTCAGAATCAGCGCGGCAACGCCCGAGCCACCTAAAAATAATGCGTTTTGGTAAAACGCCATCACCGATGCAACCTGTGCCACCCCCATTTTGCGGGCCATCAGCATTGCGATCGCGTACAGCGCGGCAGACAGCAGGGACAACAAGGCGGCTGGCTCGAACAAGCCGCTGCCGGGCTGCAACATCACCAGTACGCCACAAAATCCCAGCACCACAGCGGCCCACACTTTCCAGCCCACTGACTCGCCCAGCAGCAATCCAGCCATTGAGGTCAGGAACAAAGGTACGGTGAAATAAAGCGCGACCGCATCGGCCAGAGGCAGCGCCGGAAACGCCATGTAATAGGCGGTATAGGCGCCAAACATCACGCCCGCCCGAACCAGCAGCACACCCAACTCAGCGGTGAAAAGCGCCCGCCAGCCGACTTCGCGCTGCACCACGTAAAACAGCAGCGGAAGCCCGATAAAAGACCGGATGCAGACCACCTGAGTCAGCGCATAACCCCCGCTGACTTGTTTGATGATCGCGTCCTGCAGCGAAAAAATAAAAATGCCAATGCACAGAAAAGCAATGCCCCGCGCGGACTGGTTTTGCATGCCCGTCGAAAATCAGGCTTCGCGACGCAGTGCGGGAAAAAGAATGATGTCGCGGATACTGGGACTGTCGGTCAGCAGCATCATCAGCCGGTCGATGCCGATACCGCAGCCGCCTGTGGGTGGCATGCCATATTCCAGTGCCCGCACAAAGTCGTGGTCGAAATACATGGCCTCGTCGTCACCGTTTTCCTTGGCATCGACTTGCGACTGAAACCGTGCCGCCTGGTCTTCGGCATCGTTGAGTTCGCTAAATCCGTTGCCGAATTCCCGGCCCGTGATGTAGAGCTCAAAACGCTCGGTAACACCGGGCTTGGTGTCGCTTTCACGCGCCAGAGGCGAGATCTCGACCGGGTGTTCACAGATGAAAGTCGGTTGCCAGAGCTTTTCTTCGACGGTTTCCTCAAAGTACAGAACCTGCAAACTCGCCAAACTGCGTGTGGACAATTGGTGCTTGGTCTCGGTCATGCCGAGCTTGCGCAGGGCGTTGGTCAGCCACACGGCGTCGTTCACACCGTCACCAGCGTCGGTGTATTTGGCAATCGCTTCCTGGATGGTCAATCGCTCAAAGGGTGGCTCCAAATCCACCGGCTTGCCGCCGTAGGTCAATTGCAGCGAGTCGCCCGCTTTGATTGCAGCATCGCGTACCAATTGCTCGGTAAATTGCATCAGATCTTGGTAGTTCCAGTAGGCCGCGTAGAACTCCATCATGGTGAATTCGGGGTTGTGGCGAACCGAAATACCTTCGTTGCGAAAGTTGCGGTTGATTTCAAACACCCGGTCAAAGCCACCCACGATCAGGCGTTTTAGGTATAGCTCGGGCGCAATCCGCAAAAACATTTGCTGGTCCAGCGCGTTGTGGTGTGTGGTGAACGGTCTGGCGTTGGCACCGCCAGGAATCGGGTGCAGCATCGGCGTCTCAACCTCGAGAAAGCCGTGGTGGACCATGAATTCCCGGATGCCACTGACCGCCTTGCTGCGTGCCACAAAGCGCCTGCGTGAAGCTTCGTCGGTCATCAGGTCGATGTAGCGCTGGCGGTACTTCACTTCCTGGTCCGCAATGCCATGGAACTTGTCGGGCATCGGTCGCAGGCTCTTAGTCAGCAGCCGGATGCTGGTTGCGTGGATCGACAATTCCCCGGTTTTGGTTTTGAACACCGTTCCTTCTGCCGCCACGATGTCACCCAGATCCCAGTGCTTGAAAGCAGCATAGACGTCGGCTCCCACGTCTTCGCCCTTGACGTAAATTTGGATGCGTCCGCTGCTGCTGCCAAACGATGCATCTTGCAAGGTGCAAAAACTGGCCTTGCCCATGACACGTTTGAGCATCATGCGTCCGGCGACCTTGGCGGTGGCGGCCATGCTTGCCAGAATTTCGGAAGAGTGGGCGTCGTACTCGGCAAAAAGTTGTTCGGCCTTGTGCGTGGGCTTGTAGTCGTTGGGGAAAGCCACGCCGCCGCCTTGGGCTTGTTGATCGCGCAGTGCCTTGAGTTTTTCCCGGCGCTCGAGAATGAGTTGGTTTTCGTCAACGGGTGCGGGCGTTGCCGCGGGGGCGCTTGGGTGGTCAGACATGCAATTGTTACGGATGGGTGCAGCAAAGACCAGATTCTAAGAGGGACGCACCGGGGCGGGTGGCCGCTATGATGTTTGCAGTTTTATTTCAATCCGACCATGCTCTACCAAATCGTTTCCCTGCTGCTTGAAGTTGCGACCGGATTGCTCAGCGGCGCCTGTCTGTTGCGCCTGTACATGCAGCACCAGCGCATCCCGATGTCGCAACGCTCAGGCAATCCCTTGGGCCAATTTATCTTTGCGCTGACCGACTGGCTGGTGTTGCCGCTGCGCAGGGTTATTCCTGCCGCGGGCAGATGGGACTTGGCCAGCTTGATTGCAGCGTGGTTGTTACAGTTGGCGGAATTTTCTATTTTGTGGTTAATGACGGGGGCCGGCGCGGGCTGGCTGGCTGTGGTGTTGCTGGCGGTTTTTGGGCTGCTGCGCACCGCGTTGTCGGGTGCAACGGGGCTGGTCATTGTGTTTGCCGTGATGTCATGGATACCGGCGCGTTCCAATCTTTCAGACCTGCTCGATCGCCTGGTCACACCATGGCTGATGCCGATTCGCCGCGCGATACCGCTGGTCGGTGGGATCGATTTGTCGCCTTTGGTGTTGCTGCTTGCCTTGCAGGTGACAGCTATTCTTTTGGGATCGCTTCAGGCCAGCGCGCTGGGGGCGATCCTTTGATTCAAAGCCGGGGGACTCTCAGTTAACCGCATCCGCCGGGAGGCGTTGCAGCATTGCCAGTGATTCCGCGATTGTTTTGCGCAACTCGCGACGGTCGCTGATGAAATCAATCGCGCCTTTGGTCTGCAAAAACTCGGCACGCTGGAAACCCTCCGGCAATGTCACACGAACCGTTGACTCAATCACGCGCGGACCGGCAAAACCAATTAATGCCTTCGGCTCGGCAATCACGATATCACCCAAGAAGGCAAAGCCTGCGCTCACGCCGCCCATCGTCGGATCGGTCAGAACGCTGATGTAGGGAAGCCCCTTTTTCGCCAAGCGGGTCAGCGCCGCATTGGTTTTGGCCATTTGCATGAGACTCAAAAGTCCTTCCTGCATGCGCGCGCCGCCGGTTGCGGTGAAACAGATGAACGGCACTTTTTGCTCGATGGCGGTCTCTACCCCGCGCACAAAGCGCTCGCCCACCACCGAGCCCATACTGCCGCCCATGAATTCAAATTCAAAACACGCGGCGACCACGCTGATGCCTTGCACCGAGCCGCCCATGACGATCAGTGCATCGGTTTCCCCGGTGTTTTCCAACGCTTCCTTGAGGCGTTCGGGATACTTGCGGCTATCCTTGAATTTGAGCGCGTCAACCGGCAGCACTTCCTGCCCGATTTCAAACCGGCCCTCGTTGTCCAAAAAAACATTCAAGCGTGCCCGGGCACCGATCCGATGGTGGTGGCTGCAGCTGGGGCAAACGTTTTGGTTTTGCTCCAGATCGGTTTTATAGAGCACTGCTTCGCAGCTTGGGCACTTGATCCACAAACCTTCAGGCACGCTACGCCGCTCTGAAGGTTCGGTGTGCTGAATTTTTGGGGGTAGCAGTTTTTCAAGCCAGCTCATGGGTGCTCTCCGATCAGGTTTCTAGCGCGTGTTTAACGCTGAGGGTGGGATTATGAGTCCAACGCGGTGCGGATTTCCCGCAAGAAGTTTCTGGCGGTCTGTGGCACTTGTTCTCGCGGCTTGTCGTCGAGCAACTGGATGATTTTGCTGCCGATCACCACTGCATCTGCAACCTTCGAAATCGTCCTGGCGGTTGCCGCGTCCCGAATGCCAAAGCCAACGCCCACCGGAATTTGTACGTGGGAGCGGATGCGCGGCAGCATGGACTCTACCGCACCCGTGTCCAGCGCACCCGAACCGGTGACACCCTTGAGTGACACGTAGTACACGTAGCCGCTGGCGACTTTGGCGATTTGTGCCATGCGTTCGTCGGTGCTGGTGGGCGCAAGCAGGAAGATCAGATCCAGGCCATGTGCGTGCAGGTCGGCGGCAAACGTTTCGCATTCTTCCGGCGGGTAATCGACGATGAGCACGCCATCGACCCCAGCCTGCGCCGCGTCACGAACAAAGGCGCTCCCGGTCTGGGTTTTGCCGGTTCTGTTGGCGCTCGAAGCATGCTGCTGGTCGTAGCGCTCGACCGGGTTGGCATAGCCCATCAACACCACGGGTGTGCTGGTGTTTCGGGTGCGAAAGCTGCGCACCATCTGCAGGATCTGCACCATGCCAACACCCAATGCCAGTGCCTTGTCGCCGGCTTTTTGAATCACTGGTCCGTCGGCACTGGGATCAGAAAACGGTACGCCAAGCTCGATCACGTCGGCACCGCCTTCGACCATGGCGTGCATCAATTCGGGCGTGATATCGGCAAACGGGAATCCCGCGGTCACAAACGGGATCAGCGCGGTGCGATTTCGTGCTTTGAGTGATTCGAAGGTTTTGGCGATCCGGCTCATGCGGCGACTCCCGCTTTCACCAAAGTAATCGGCTGCTCCACCGGCCCACCCTTGACAGACTGGCCTTTGCAGCTTGGACGGCAGAAAAAGTCACCATTGCTGAGGTCGGCTACTGTGCCGATATCCTTGTCGCCACGACCTGACAGGTTGACCAGAATCGACTGGTCTTTGTCCATGGTCTTGGCCAGTTTCATGGCGTGGGCGATGGCGTGGCTGGATTCCAGCGCAGGAATGATGCCTTCCGTGCGGCACAGGTAATGGAAGGCATCGAGCGCCTCCTTGTCAGTCACGCCGACATATTCGGCGCGGCCAATGTCGTTCAAGAAGGCGTGCTCCGGGCCGACTCCGGGATAGTCGAGTCCGGCGCTGATGCTGTGGGTCTCGGTCACCTGACCGTTGTCGTCTTGTAATACATAGGTGCGGTTGCCGTGCAGAACGCCTGGGCTGCCACGCTGAATGCTCGCCGAGTGTTTGCCACTGTCCATGCCTTCGCCAGCCGCTTCGACACCGATCAGACGCGTACCCGCATGCCCGATGTAGGGATAAAAAATGCCCATGGCATTGGAGCCACCGCCAACGCAGGCCAGAACCGCGTCCGGCTGTGTGTTCTTGACACCAGCGCTGGCCAGCATCTCGGGCATTTGCACAAGACATTCGTTGCCGATCACGCTCTGAAAATCGCGAACCATCATGGGATAGGGGTGGGGGCCAGCAACGGTACCGATGATGTAGAAGGTGTTGTCCACGTTGGCTACCCAATCGCGCATGGCTTCGTTGAGCGCATCTTTGAGTGTTTTGCTGCCACTCTCTACCGGCACCACAGTCGCGCCGAGCAGCTTCATGCGGTACACATTGGGACTCTGTCTCTTGACGTCCTCGCTGCCCATGTAAACCACGCATTCAAGTCCGTAACGCGCACAAATCGTGGCAGTTGCCACGCCGTGCTGGCCGGCACCCGTCTCGGCGATGATGCGCGGTTTACCCATCCGTTTGGCAAGCATGGCCTGGCCGATCGTGTTGTTGATTTTGTGGGCACCAGTGTGGTTGAGGTCTTCGCGTTTGAGATAAATTTGCGCGCCACCCATTTCCCGGCTCATCCGCGCGGCGTGGTAGATCGGCGATGGACGCCCAACGAAATGGGCCAGTTCGGAACGGAACTCAGCCAGAAATTCAGGGTCATTCTGGTATCTGGCGTAAGCGTCTTTCAGCTCGTTGATGGCGTGGGTGAGTGTTTCAGAGACAAAGCTTCCGCCATAGCGGCCGAAGTGGCCGCTGGCATCAGGTTGTTGGTAGTCGATCATTCAAAAGCTTCCTGCAAGTTGTTGGTCTGCGGCGCGCACCGCCGCTACAAACTGGTTGATTTTTTCAGCGTCCTTGATGCCTTTGCGGGGCAAACCATCCGCATCGACGGCTTCGACGCCGGAACTGACATCCACGGCCAGCGATTTACACCGCGGCCGGATTTGGACGATGCCATCGCCCACGTTTGCTGCAGTCAACCCACCACTCAAGACGAGGTGAGCGTTGACGCTTGGAGGAAGAAGTGACCAATTGAATACCTTGCCGCCGCCGCCATAACCGTCCACATGGGCGTCTAGAAGCAGACCTCTGGCGTTAGAAAAAGTGTTGGCATATTTTACGAGGTCAAACGGGGCCGCGTCATCGCCAAGGGGAATACGGGCTGCACGCAGGAACGGGCGCCTTCCTGACTGCGTGGCGGCGTTGCATTGCTCGGGCGTCTCATCACCGTGAAATTGAAAGATGGCGTGGGGCATCAAAGCGCCGGCATTTGCGAGGTCTTCACTTGCTGCATTGACAAACAGCAGTACCGGGCTCACGAAGGGCGGTAGGCGCTGGGCAAGTTCTGCTGCGCGTTGCAGGGTGACGCAGCGCGGGCTTTTGGTGTAGAGAACGAAGCCAACGGCATCTACGCCTGCCACAACGCAGGCATCAATATCAGCTTCGCGGGTCAAGCCGCAGATTTTTATTCGGGTTTTCATGGCAGGCCATCATACGCAGGCGTGCGCTCGGGAATGCCCCAACGGGCGTCGTAGCGTGGGCCCAAAAAGTACAGGCCATCCGGTGAAAAGGTGGGCGCGGCCGCGCGGCGATCACGCGCAGCGAGTACCTCTGCCATCCAGTTTGGCGATTTCGAACCCTGTCCAATTTGCACCAGACACCCCATGATGTTGCGAATCATGTGGTGTAAAAATGCATTGGCTTCAAATTCGATGCGCCAGTAGGCGCCGTGCTTGTGCATGGCGATTTCGAGCATGTTTTTTACCGGGCTCAAGGCCTGGCATTGCGAGGCCCGAAAAGATGTGAAATCGTGTTCGCCGATCAGCAGGTCCGCTGCCTCGCGCATGGCGTCGTGGTCCAGTGCGCGAAACGTCCAGCCTACACGTCCAGTCTCCAGGCTCGGCCGGATCGGTGAATCCAGCAAAACATAGGCGTACCGGCGCGATGTGGCGCAAGCCCGGCAATGGAATGCATCGCTGGTGAAAACAGACCATTGCACGGCGATGTCACGCGGCAGGTTGGCATTGGTTCCGCGCGTCCAGGCGTGCGCCGTGCGGTCACGGTCGGTGTCGAAATGAATTACCTGCATCAGCCCATGAACGCCCGCATCGGTGCGCCCTGCGCAAACCGTGGAGACCTTTTGGGCGCTGAATTTGCCCAGTGCCGCTTCCAGTTTGTCCTGGATGGTCAAACCCGAAGGTTGGCTTTGCCAACCTTGGTAATTTTGGCCGCTGTACGTGACACCCATTGCCACTCTCATGGCAATCCCCGTTCGGTCAAAACGCAGTGCCCCGCGCGCTCAGCCCAAATTGGCCAGCGCTCGCTCGGCTTTGGTCCGCAACTCCCCGGTCGCCTCGCTGACCACTTCTTCGATCAGGGCCCGTGCACCATCGTGGTCTCCTATCGAGACGAATTCTTCTGCGAGTGCCAGCTTGGTTTCCAATGGGTCTTCGCCGGTCAGGGATGCGCCGGCCGATTCGGCCGGACCGTCGAGGTCGAGCGACAGCGAGGTCAGGTCGAATTCCAGCATGCCTTCGGTTGGGTTGGACGGCTCCGGGTTCGGCGCAGGTTTCAGATCCATGGTCCCGGTGGGCAGGAATTCCGGCACCGCCATCTGCGGCGTGTCGGCGGGATCCAACAAATTCAGGTCATCCATCGACATTGGGTTTTGGGCGCTATCCGATGGCTCCGTCAGTTCTGCCATGGCTGTCATCTGCGGACCCGCTGACAGGTCCTGCTCCGAGGAGACCTCAGGGAATGCCATCGAGGGCGTTAACTCCGCATTGCTGGAAACATCAAAGTCAATCCCGTCATGGGGTGATACGCCGGAGGGCTGGCTTTGCAGCTTTACCGTATCTTCAGACTGGACGGGTGCATCCTCGTCTGCGGAGAAATCCAGATCCAGATCGAGATCCATGCCCACCGGGGCCAGTTCGCTGGCACTGGCCGTCGGCATGGCAATTGTGCTGTTGGTGGCGCTGCCCAAACGGTCCGCATCGGCCGTCAAAGCCCCCAAAGTACTTGCCGTGGCACCGCCAGGTTGGTACAAGGCGTTGTCCGGATCGATACTCAGGCCCATTTCACATGCGCGCGCCCAGTCGGGTGAATCCGGCCCGGTCAGTTTGAGAACCTGGGCGGCACTGGCCTGGAAGTTGTTGGTGTCTCTGCGCTTGGAAAAAATCTCCAGCAGTTTCATGTGAATTGCAGCCCGTGTCGGTGTGCGTTTTACAGCTTCCCTCAGAATTTCCTCGGCCTGTACATCGCGCCCGTAAGCCAGATATACGTCCGCTTCAGCCACTGGGTCCACGTCATCGGCACCATCGAGTTGGCTTGCGGAATAGACCATTGACGACGCGCTAGCGGCTCCGTCATTGGCAGTATCTACACGTTGACCACCACTGGCACCAAAGAATGAGTCAGGCTGCAATCGGCTTTCCAGGAAGGAACTGTCCACGTGGGCCGCCTTCTTTTTGCGCTGGTAGCGGCGGTAGAAAAACACTCCGCCAAGCAGCACCAACAGACCACCGCCGGCCAGCGGCAAGGTGGGGTCTGCAAGCAGCTCGTCTATCAGCCCGGGCGGCTCTACCGGTACCGCAGGTGCAACGGCAGGTTTCGGTTTGGGCTTGGCAGGTGCAGAGGCTGCCGCGGATGTTGCCGCAGCGACCGGAGGTGCTGCTGAAACGGTGCCCATCGGAGACGATGCCGCCTTCGCGGGTTCCTGCGGGGTGGCCGCTACGGAAGTCGTAGCCATGGCTACTGAAGGACCTGAGGGGGCTTGGGATGCGGGGCTTGCTGGAGCGACCGCCGCCTTGCCCGTGGTTGCCGCGCTGAGCTTGCTCAAGTCGCTGATGTTTTTAGCCAACTCTGCAGCACGGGCCGCCGCATCCTTTTCAGCACGCTCTTTGGCAATTTTGGCTTCATCGCCGGCAGATTTCACTGCGCCCTTCGAGAGCGTCAACTTGTCAGAAGTGGCGCTACCAGGCTTTTTGTCTTCGACCTTGGCATCCAGCTTGCCAGTGGCCTGGCGGTCAGCACCTTCAACTTTTGCCTTTGGAGCATTCACGGCAAGGTTGCGCCGGAATTCGTTGAAGTCTTTGCTTTGCGCAATAACAATTTGAGTTGCCTCAGAGGTGCCGACCGATTTCGCCTGGTCTGCCGACGGCAAGTCCATGACAGCACCGGCGCGCAGCCGGTTCAGGTTACCGTTCATGAACGCATCCGGATTGGAGCGAATCAACGCCACCAGCATTTGGTCCAGGGATACGTCGCTTGGCTTCACGGTGTTGGCGATTTTGCTGGCTGAGTCGCCTGGCTTGACGGTGAGCTTCTGGCCGCCGACCGACGTGTCTGCCTTTGGCGACCCTTTGGCTGCACTGGCTGCGGACGTTGCCTTCGGCTGCGGCGGTGGGCGCACCGCATCCGTTGAGGTGGCGCCCGATTTTGAAGTTGCGGCGGGGGAAGTACCGCTGGACTGGCTCGGCGTAGTCGCGGGGCTGGCGTTGGTCTGCGCCAGCGTGGGCGACGGCGCAGCCTGCTTGAGCGAAGGCGGATCAAAAAGCATGGTGTAGTCACGCACGATGCGACCCGATGCCCACGTGGCCTCAATAATCATGTCAACGAAGGGTTCGTTGATTGCACGCTGGCTGGTGATTCTGATGAAGGCGCTTCCGTCAGACCGACGAGTAAGTACCGCTTGCAAACCGGACATTGCCGGGTTGTATTCAAGACCCGCGGTCGCAAATGCCTCGGGTGGTGCGACCGTAGTTCTCAACGACGCTGCCTCATCCACATTGATGTCCGGCACGTCAATTTCGGCCCGCAGAGGCTCTCCCAGCGCTGACTGGACGGCAATTCGACCCAGCGAAAGCGCTAAAGCCTCAGTTCCCGTCAGGCTGAGTAGCGCAATGGCTGCGGCCGCTACAGCGGTCCTTTGCCAACGATGTGACTTTGCTATCAATTTAAAGGCCTCCGGTGCTCACGCGAGCGGATTATTTTTGGCTCAAGTGCCTAACTCAAAAAAGTAAAAAGTACCATAACATCAATATCTTAGGCTGACAAGCTCACAAACCTTTTAAGTTTGTAAGCGTCGGTTTACGTCCTTAATTCAGCGCCTAAGATGTTGTCTTGTGGCAACGGGGCCCGGCCTGATTACGCTTCGAGCAAAATGCGCAGCATGCGGCGCAACGGCTCCGCCGCGCCCCACAAAAGCTGGTCGCCGATCGTGAATGCGCCCAAGTATTCGGGACCCATGGCCAGTTTACGAATACGACCCACGGGAATCGTCATGGTACCCGTGACGGCTACCGGCGTGAGATCGCGCATGGTGTCCTCGCGCGTGTTTGGCACCACTTTGACCCAGGCGTTGTCTGCGGCAATCATGGCTTCGATATCGGCCACTGGCACGTCGCGCTTGAGCTTGAACGTCAGCGCCTGACTGTGGCAGCGCATGGCGCCCACGCGCACGCAAAAACCGTCCACCGGGGTCTCCATGGAGCCAAAAGACGGGCCCTGTCCAAGAATTTTGTTGGTCTCTGCCATACCTTTCCACTCCTCCTTGGAGGTGCCCCAGCCAAACTCGTCCCGGGTCTTTCCGATGCCAAGGTCTTTGTCAATCCAGGGAATCAGCGAGCCGCCAAGGGGTACTCCGAAATTTGCCGTCTCGGTGGCGCTCAGGCTGCGCTGCTTGGCGATGACTTTGCGGTCAATTTCCAGAATTGCGCTTTTTGGGTCATCCAGCAGGGACTTGACTTCGGCGTTCAGAGTGCCGTATTGGGTCAGCAATTCACGCATGTGCTGCGCGCCGCCGCCCGATGCGGCCTGGTAGGTTTGGGTGCTCATCCATTCCACCAAACCGGCTTTGTACAGAGCACCGACGCCCATGAGCATACAACTCACGGTGCAATTGCCGCCAATCCAGTTGTTACCGCCTTTGGACAGCGCGTTTTGGATCACCGGCATATTCACCGGGTCCAGAATAATGATGGCATTGGGCTCCATGCGCAGCGTGGAGGCTGCGTCAATCCAGTGCCCATGCCAGCCGGAGGCGCGCAATTTTGGGAACACTTCTGACGTGTAGTCACCGCCCTGGGCACTGATGATGATGTCGCAACGCTTAAGCGCATCGAAATTGAAGGCGTCTTGCAGGGTGGTCTCGTTTTTGGCCAGCGCGGGGGCTTTTGCGCCGGCGTTGGAGGTCGAAAAAAACACCGGTTCGATCAGTTCGAAATCACCCTCCACCTGCATACGGTCGATCAGCACGGAGCCGACCATGCCGCGCCAGCCCACCAAGCCTACGAGATTGCCAATTTTGTGCATTGCATTGCCCTTTCAGATTGTCGAAATAGGTGTATTCCATCTGCCCGGCTCGTCTGGCCGGAAAGGGCGAAACGAACTGGGCTGATTCAGCCAGGAATGGTCGTTTTTTTTGTCACGTTTTTGGCCCTGCTACCGGACGGCAAAGCCGATTGGCCACACATCCCCCAGCCGGCATTCCAGTGCGCAGAGGAGGATGTCTTGGAATAATTCATGGAGCAAATTATAAATACGCCGAATTACAGGGCGCCTACAACGGCGTTGCCCATTTCCAGCGTCGATACGCGGGTCGTGCCTGCACTGAAGATATCGGCGGTGCGCAGTCCTTGCCGCAACACTTTCGATACCGCCGCTTCAACACGCTGTGCCGCAGCTTCCTGGTTCAGGCTGAAGCGCAGCATCATCGCGGCGCTCAAAATTGTTGCCAATGGATTGGCAATACCTTTACCGGCGATATCCGGCGCACTGCCGTGGCTGGGTTCGTAAAGGCCCTGGTTGCTCGCGTTCAGGCTGGCTGAAGGAAGCATTCCGATCGAACCGGTCAGCATGGCGGCCTCGTCTGACAGGATGTCCCCAAACATGTTGCCGGTGACAACCACGTCAAATTTCTTGGGTGCTTTGACCAGTTGCATCGCTGCATTGTCAACATACATATGGTCAAGTTCGACGTCCGGATATTGTTGTCCGACCTCGGTGACGACGTCTTTCCAGAACTGGAAGGTCTCCAACACGTTGGCTTTGTCCACGCTGGTGACGCGCTTGCTGCGTTTACGCGCTGCCTGAAAAGCGACGTGGGCGATGCGTTCAATTTCGGGGCGGCTGTAACGCATGGTATCGAACGCTTCTTCGGTGCCGGGGAAGTGGCCATCGGTGGCGATGCGGCGTCCGCGTGGCTGTCCGAAATAAATGTCTCCGGTGAGTTCGCGAATGATCAGGATATCAAGCCCTGCAATCAGTTCGGGCTTCAGGCTGGAGGCGCCGACGAGTTGTTCGTAGCAAATGGCAGGGCGAAAGTTGGCAAAAAGACCGAGGTTTTTACGCAAACCGAGAATCGCCTGTTCGGGCCGCAAGGCGCGCTCGAGCTTGTCGTATTTCCAGTCGCCCACAGCGCCAAACAAAACGGCGTCGGCCTCTTTGGCGAGCTTCAGCGTGGATTCGGGAAGCGGGTGGCCGTGGGCTTCATAGGCCGCACCGCCGACCAGTGCCGTTTCCATTTCCATCGGAATATCAAGCGCTTTAAGAACCTTCACCGCTTCCGCGACGATTTCTGTTCCGATGCCGTCACCGGGAAGAACTGCAATTTTCATGGGAATTTCTTGTTGGTTGAATTGGCGGTGCCCAGCACCGGTTCAGGAAATCATGCTCTTGGCCAGCCAGGGCTTTTGGGCCAAACGCGCGGTCTCGAACGCTTTGATTTTGTCGGCATGTCGCAAAGTCAGTCCAATATCGTCAAAGCCATTGAGCAGGCAATATTTGCGAAACGCCTGCACCTCAAAAGGAATTTCCGACCCGTCGGGTTTGACCACCCGTTGGCGCTCCAAATCAATGGTCAGTGCATAGGCCGGAAAAGCCAGGGCCTCGTTGAATAGTGCGTCCACCTGCGGCTCGGTCAACACGATGGGCAACAGCCCATTTTTGAAGCTGTTGTTGAAAAATATGTCGGCGTAACTCGGCGCGATGATGGCGCGAAAGCCGAACTGGTCAAGCGCCCAGGGCGCATGTTCACGGGACGATCCGCAACCAAAGTTTTTGCGCGCCAGCAGCACGGTAGCGCCCTGGTAGCGGGACTGATTCAGCACAAAGTCCGGGTTGGGTCTGCGGCTGTTCGGGTCCTGGCCGGGAAAACCAGGGTCGAGATAGCGCCATTCGTCAAAAAGGTTCTGGCCGAAACCGGTCTTGCGAATGGACTTCAAAAATTGCTTGGGGATGATGGCGTCGGTGTCCACGTTTTCGCGGTCCATGGGCGCAACGATACCTGTGTGAATGGTGAAGTTTTTCATGTTCAGCTGAACTTTCTGATATCAACGAAATGGCCGTGAACCGCAGCGGCAGCGGCCATCGCCGGGCTAACCAGATGGGTGCGCCCCCCCGCGCCCTGGCGCCCTTCAAAATTGCGGTTGCTGGTGGAGGCGCAGCGCTCGCCCGGCTCGAGCCGGTCAGCATTCATGGCCAGGCACATGGAGCATCCGGGCTCTCGCCACTCGAAGCCAGCGGCCTTGAACACCTCATGCAGGCCCTCGCGTTCGGCCTGTTCCTTGACCAGACCGGAGCCGGGTACGACCATTGCCAGCTTGACGTTTTTG
>CAIOLZ010000240.1 GCA_903859265.1 uncultured beta proteobacterium | reverse complement strand
GCACGACATTTATGCCAATGTCCTGCGCAACCACCGGGGCGGCAAAGACGCTGCCAGCCACGCCGCTTTGCAGCAACGTCTGCAGGAGGCGCGCTGGTTTATCAAAAACATTCAGCAGCGCTTTGACACCATCCTGCGCGTCAGCACAGCGATCGTGGAGCGCCAGAAAAGCTTTTTCACCCATGGTGAATTGGCGATGCGGCCGCTGGTGTTGCGGGAAATTGCCGATGAACTCGGCTTGCACGAATCCACCATCAGCCGCGTGACCACTGCCAAGTACATGGCCACACCGTTTGGAACCTTTGAGCTGAAATATTTTTTCGGCTCCGGTTTGGGAACCGAGTCGGGCGGCAACGCATCGAGCACTGCGGTGCGGGCTTTGATCAAACAATTCATTGGTGCTGAAAGCCAGGCCAGACCCCTGAGTGACAACCAGATTTCTGAAATGCTCAAGGAGCAAGGCATCGAATGTGCGCGGCGCACGGTTGCCAAATACCGCGAAGGCCTGAAGATCGCCCCCGCGTCATTGAGAAAAGCACTATGAACCAACTCCATCTGTTTTTGCCCTGCGCTGCCGGGGTGGAAGAGCTATTGGTCGCAGAGGTCTTTGCAATCACGGGTTTGCCGCCCAAGGCCGTTGTCAAGCAGCGCGGCGGTGTCATGGTCAATGGTTCGTGGCGTGCTGTGCTGTTGCTCAATCTTTATTGCCGCCTGGCCCAGCGCGTGCTGGTGCAACTGTCCTACACCGAATACCGCAGCGAGCAGGACCTGTATCGTGCTGCTTCTGATGTGGCCTGGGAGGCGTGGTTCACACCACGCCAATCCATCAAGGTGGAAATTACCGCGCAGCACAGTCCGCTTAATTCGCTGAACTTTGCAGCGCTGAAAATCAAGGACGCGGTGTGCGATCGCTTTCGCGACAAGGCGGGCGGTGTGAGGCCGGACGTCAACACGCAGTGGCCCGATGTACGCATCTACGCGCACCTCACCACCGACAGCTGCTCGCTTTACATCGACACATCGGGCGAGCCACTTTTCAAGCGCGGCTGGCGCGAGGACAAGGGCGACGCGCCGCTCAAGGAAACACTCGCCGCCGCGATGCTGGCTGCCAGCGGATGGGCTGCCGGCAATGATGATTTGCTGCCGCTCTACGACCCCTGTTGCGGCAGCGGCACGATTGCAATCGAGGCCGCGCAGATTGCCTGCAACATTGCCGCGGGCTCGCTGCGCAGATTCGCTTTTGAGAAATACGTTCCCTTTGCGCCCCATGTCTGGGCTGCCATCAAAGAGGAGGCGCAGCAGGCCGTGGTCAAGCCTGCGCCCGGGCAGGCGCCATTGATTTATGGCAGTGACGTATCGCACCGGATGGTTGACTTTGCACAGCGCAATGCACAGCGCGCGGGCGTGGCCGACGTGATCGAGTTTCGCGGTGGCGACGCGCTCCAGCGCATGCCGCCGATCGACGTGCGCGAGACGGGTGGCGGCGTGATGGTGCTCAACCCACCCTATGGCGAACGGATCGACGTCGCTGGTGTGGCAGGAGCTGGCCGGATTGCGCATGCCGAGCAGGGCCGATTTGGTGCGCGTGAGCTGGCCCATACTGAAGATGGCGGCGAATTTTTTAGCCAGCTTGCAAGCCACTGGAAGAAAAACTTTGCCGGCTGGACCGCCTGGATGCTCACCCCAGACCTGAAGCTGCCGGGCAAGATGCGCCTCAAGGAATCCCGTCGCGTGCCCATGTGGAACGGCCCGATCGAATGCCGCCTGTTCAAGTTTGACATGGTGGCGGGCCGGCTTGCGCAGGACAAAGCTGACGTACGCTGAATGCTTGCAGGCACACTGGATGGCAGCGCGATGGCGGGTATCGTGCTCGATACCAATATCGTTTTAGACCTGTATGTTTTTAACGACCCGACTACCGCCCTTTTGCGCGAGCAACTTGAAACGGATGTGCTGCGCTGGATGGTCACGGCGCCCATGCGTGAAGAATTGGAACGGGTGCTTGCGTACCCAAAAATTGCGCCAAGACTGGCTTACTACGGAAAAAGTGCAGCCCGTGTTTTGGAGCAGATGGATATCTTTTCGCAAACCGTTCCCGTAGCTCCGAAAGCAAGCGTGACGTGCAAGGATGCGGACGATCAAAAGTTTGTCGATCTCGCGGTTCAGCACGGCTGTTTGTTGCTGAGCAAAGATCACGCTGTGTTGTGCATGGCGCGACGCCTGCAGGCGCTGGGCGTTGTCACTCGCAGTACGTTTGATCTGCCCGTGGGCTCCGTTAAGCTGTCAGCGCCATAGTAGTTTCACCCTGCAGCGCAAAGCTGTCCGCGGCAGCGCGCGGCCAGGTTTGG
>CAIOLZ010000239.1 GCA_903859265.1 uncultured beta proteobacterium | reverse complement strand
TTGACCTGTTGCAGGATCCATCACCGGCAGATTGCCCAGCGGGTAGCGTGCCACGCCTGTGCTGTCGATGTTGTTGGTCATGGTGAGCGTGCAAAGGTACGCGCTCTGATGCGCACGTTCGCGGAACTTCATGTGCGCTTCCTTGCCGTGGAAGTCGGCGGCTTTTACCTTGGGACGCGCCAAGTCAGATTCAAACAGGTTGTACTCGGTCAGCAAATCGGCATTTTGCAAGCGAAGGCTTTTTTCCATGCGGCGGCTGTTGGCGTAGGTTTCCACGCCTACGGGTGTCACGCCCAAAGCATGCAGCGCATCCCACAGGGCCAAGCCGTCTTCGTATTTAAAGTGCAGCTCCCAGCCTTGTTCGCCCACATACGAAATGCGGAAGGCCAGCACTGGCACGCCTTTGATCTTTAGCTCACGCAAAGCTGCAAACGGAAAGTTTTCATGCGTCCAGTCTTCGGGCGTATCGGCAATTTTTTGGATGGTGGTGCGGGCGTTGGGACCCCACACACCCAAGCAGCCGTAAGCGGTGGTGGTGTCGGTAATCGTGACCTTGGCACCGCGGTCTTGGGCCATGCGACGCACCCAAGTCAGGTCGCGGTGGCCTGCGTCGGCACCGTCGATGACGCGGTAGTGGTCCTGGGCCAGACGCAAAACCGTCAGGTCGGCACGCACACCGCCTTTGGCGTCCAGAAAGTGGGTGTAAATGCCTTTGCCCACCGGCGTGTCACCACCCACTTTGGCCACGCAGATGTATTCCAGCAAGTCAGCGGCATCGGGGCCTTGCACGTCAAACTCGGCAAAGTGCGAGACGTTTATCATGCCCACGTCTTCGGACATTTTTAAATGCTCGGCGTTGGACACGCGCCAGAAATGGCGGTTGTCCCACTCGTTGGCACGCATGGGCACTTTGTCACCATAGACCTTGAGCAGGTGCTCATTGCTGGCGTAGCCGTGCGCACGCTCCCAGCCGGAGAGTTCCATGAAGTAAGCACCTAGCGCTTTTTCGCGCTCGTAAAACGGGCTCTTGTAAATGCCACGGCCGGCGCTATACGGTTCGCGGTTATGGACCGGCGGGTTATAGATCTTGAAAGCGCCCTCGTAACAACGGTCATGGATGTATTTTTCATCCTGTTGGAACGGGTAAATGCGCGCTACGTCAATGCGGCTGTGGTCCAGATGCGTGAAGCCATCGGTCATCCAATCGGCCACCAGCTTGCCCACGCCGGGCGCGTCTTTGACCCACACGGCTTCGGCATACCACAGGCCGCGCACTTTCGACGATTCACCAATCGAGGGGTTGCCGTCGGTGGTCACCTGCAGCAATCCGTTGAAGGAATACTTCTCGTCATAGCCCAGCTCAGCCAAGATAGGGGTGAGTTCCATGGCCCGCTCCAGTGGCGCCATGATTTGCTCCAGCTCCAGATCGCGTTGCGAAGGTGACAGGCGCGCTTGCTCTTTTTCAAGCAGGTCGCGCGGGTGGCACATGCGCGGATTCTTCTCTTCGTAATAGCCCCATTCGATTTGTCCGCCCTCGGGCGTTTTGGGGTCCCCAGTGTCGCGCAGATAAGC
>CAIOLZ010000238.1 GCA_903859265.1 uncultured beta proteobacterium | reverse complement strand
GGCAACCCGGCGTATCGTCAGCGGCATGGCGACGTTTTCCAGCGCGCTGAACTCCGGCAGCAAGTGGTGGAACTGATAGACGAATCCGACGTGTGCATTGCGCATGCGTCCCTGCTGTGACGCGGTCAATCCGGACAGCAAGTGGCCACGCAGGGTCACGCTGCCGCTGGTGGGCGCGTCCAGACCGCCGAGCAAATGCAGCAAGGTGCTTTTGCCGGAGCCCGATGCACCCACGATTGCCAATGTTTCTCCGCGATGAACATCCAGATCGACACCATGCAGGACCGTAATGTCCAGCGGACCTTCGTGAAACCGCTTGGTCAGCGCGCGGCATTGCAACAGAGGTGTCAAGGCGTCATTCATAGCGAAGCGCCTGTGCAGGATTGACTTTGGACGCACGCCAGCTCGGGTAAATGGTTGCAACAAAGGCCATGAGCAAAGAGAGCACCGCAATCGGCACGATGTCGCCCTGCTGCGGCTCGCTGGGCATGCGGCTGATCAGGTAAATGTCCTGCGGCAAAAAAGTCGCGCCCAGCAAATGCTCCAAAGCAGGCACGATGACGTCAATGTTGTAGGCCACACCCAGCCCCAGCAACAGCCCTGCCAGCGTGCCAATCACGCCCACCATGGCGCCCTGCACCACGAATATTCCCATGATGCTGGACGGGCTCGCACCCAGCGTCCGCAGGATCGCTATGTCGGCACGCTTGTCAGTTACCGTCATCACCAGCGTGCTGACCAGGTTGAATGCGGCTACCGCAACGATCAGCGTCAGGATGATGAACATCATGCGTTTTTCGACCTGCACAGCCGCAAACCAGGTGCGGTTTTGCTGCGTCCAGTCACGTATATAGAGCTGGCCAGTCAGGCTGCGACCCAACTCTGCGGCCACCGTGCGGGCCTGGTGCAGGTCGCGCAACTTGAGGCGCACGCCGCTGGGTCCCTCAAGGCGAAAAATCTTGGCGGCATCCTCCCAGTGCATCAGCACCAGCGCGGAATCGTATTCAAAATGCCCCGAATCAAAGGTGCCCAGCACGGTCATCTGCTTCAGGCGGGGTACCACGCCCGCCGGCGTGACCTGCCCGCTGGGCGCGATCAGTGTCACGGGGTCCCCGGCGCGAACACCCAGGCTGCGCGCCAGTTCCACCCCCAGCACCACACCGAACTGGCCGGGGATCAAAGTCGCCAGCAGCGCCGCCTGTTTGCCCGTCGCAATGTCGGCCACTTCAGGCTCCAGAGCGGGGTCAATGCCGCGCACCATGACGCCTTTCATGTCCTCGCCGCGCGCCAGCAGCGCCTGAGCAGCAATGAAAGGCGCGGCACCCACCACTTCCGGATTGGCCCGGGCCTCGTTCAGGGTCCGATGAAGGTCTGGCAATGCCTGTCCGCCAGGGCCATAAATCTCAATGTGCGAGACCACGCTCAGCATGCGATCCCGCACTTCCTTCTGAAAGCCGTTCATCACACTGAGCACAATGATCAGGGCCGCCACGCCCAGCGCAATGCCCAACATGGAGACGCCCGAAATAAAGGATATGAATCCGTTGCGGCGGGTGGCGCGGCCAGCCCGGGTGTAGCGCCAGCCAACCATTAATTCATAGGGGATTTGTTTCACGACCGGATTGTGGCATTGCCTGCTTGCGCCGGCGCCATGCCGGACAATACGGCCCGATGCACCTTCTGATTCCCCATGCCGCGCCGACGGGGCCGCAATGCCAGCAGGCCCTGTCGCAATTGCAATTACCCAATTTACAGAAGCTTCTCAAGCGGCTGACGCCCGCTGTCCGTCAGAGTGGCGATCCGCAATCGCTCTCGCCGCTCGATGAGCAACTCAGGGCCGGCGCGCTGGGCCTGCCCATCCTGGACGGCCTACTACCATGGGCCGCGCTGGACGCCTTGCGACTGGGCTTGCAGGGAGCAAAGTCCTCGGGCGCCTGGGCGTGGCTAACGCCCTGCCACTGGCAAATCAACGCCGACCACGTGCATATGGAATCGCCCGAAAGCCTGCAAATTACACCGGATGAATCCGCCGAATTGATGCAGGCCATGCGCAGTTATTTTGAAGAGGACGGCATCTCCCTGTATTCAATGCAAAACGGTACCTGGCTTGCGCAGGGCGACGTGTTCGAAGGCATGGCCACTGCCTCGCTCGCGCGGGTCAGGGACACCACTGTAGATGCCTGGATGCCGCGCCAGCCCCAGGCCAAAGTGCTGCGCCGGCTGCAAAACGAAATGCAGATGCTGCTCTACACCCACCCCGTCAACGACGCACGGGAGGCAAGGGGGCTGCGCACCATCAACTCGTTTTGGGTCAGTGGCACCGGCAGCCTGCCCGCTGGTTTTGCTAACCAGACCAGCGCCAGCACATTGCAAGTAGCCAACGCGCTCAGCACATTTGCGGCGCAGGATGACGCCAGCCAATGGGTCGCAGCGTGGCAGCACATTGACACCATGCTGCTCGCACCCATGCTGGGATCTCTGCAAACCCCGATAGGGTCGGGCAAACAGCCCGGCTCGGACGTATCGCTGACGCTGTGCGGTGACGATTGCGCCCAGACTTTCAGCCTCCAGGCGAAAACGCTTTGGCAAAAAATTCAGACCCGATTCACCGAGCCCGACATCGCTGTCATCCTGCAAAACCTATGAACATCGTTATCCGAGATATCCCCCCGCGCGCAGCCTGGTCGCTGGAACAGGCCGGTATCCACCCACTTTTGGCACAACTCTATGCCGCGCGCGGCGTGCAAAGCGCCGATGAACTCGATGACGCGCTCGCCAAGCTGCTGCAGCCCGTGACACTGCTGGGAGCTGATCGCGCCGCCGTGCTGCTGGCCGATGCCATCGGGCAGGACAAGCGCCTTTGCATCGTGGCCGACTACGACTGCGATGGCGCGACCGCCTGCGCAGTCGCGGTGCGCGGTCTGCGCATGCTGGGCGCGCGCTTTGTGAGCTATCTGGTGCCCGACCGGGTGGTGGACGGCTACGGCCTTACTGGTGCGATTGCACAGCGCGTGAAAGACTCGGGCGCCGATGTGCTGATCACCGTGGACAACGGCATTGCCAGCATTGAGGGCGTGGCCCGTGCCCGCTCCCTGGGCTTGCAAGTACTGGTGACCGACCACCATTTACCCATCAGCGAGACACCGGCAGCCGATGTGATCGTCAACCCGAATCAGGTGGGCTGCGCATTTGAGAGTAAGTCAATGGCGGGCGTTGGCGTGATGTTTTATGTGCTGCTGGCCTTAAGAGGCGAACTGCGCGCGCGGGGTGTTTTTGATGCCAAGGCAACGCCGCAAGGTCAGAGGCCGCAGCCCAAACTCGACAGCCTGCTGCCGCTGGTGGCGCTTGGAACCGTGGCCGATGTCGTCAAGCTCGACGCCAACAACCGCCGTCTGGTGGCGCAGGGTTTGAAACGCGTGCGTGCTGGTGCCATGCCGCCGGGACTTGCTGCGCTGTTTGCGGCTGCCGGGCGCGACCCTGCAGCGGCAACCACCTTCGACTTTGGTTTTGCGCTGGGTCCGCGCATTAACGCGGCAGGCCGTTTATCGGACATGACGCTCGGCATTGAATGCCTACTCACCGATGACGCGGGCCGGGCAAATGAACTCGCCAGCACGCTGGATGGCATCAACCGCCAGCGCCGCGTGATTGAAGGGGATATGCGC
>CAIOLZ010000237.1 GCA_903859265.1 uncultured beta proteobacterium | reverse complement strand
TCGAAGAGTTCCGGATTGGTAAGGTAGATAAAGGCCAGAACGTCGTGCCCAAAACAGCCGTGAATTTTTGCCACATGGGGGTATAGGCCACTATAAAAGCCGGCATAAAAATCAACCGCGTGCAACAACGTATCGGTAGCCGGATGGTGGTGATGCGCAGCGATTTTTCGAAATAGCGCAACCGGCAGGATGACCCGATGTGTCACGTCGAGTCCGACCATGGTGAGTTTCCAGCCGGCGCCAAACACTTGGTCTGCAGCGTGCGGATCGTTCCAGATATTGGCCTCGGCCACGGGGGACACGTTGCCGGGCTCCACGACGGTGCCGCCCATCAATATTACCTCGCGCAGAAGGTTCGGCAGCGCTGGCTCGAGCTTCAAGGCGGTCGCCAGATTGCCCAGGGGTCCGACGGCAACCAGCGTGATCTCGCCGGGGTTGGCGCGCGCCATATCCACAATGAATTGCGCCGAGGGCCTTGGGTCCAGCGTGTTGTGGGTAGCCTGGCGTTGCGGCAGGTTGCCCAGACCATCTGCGCCATGTATGAAATCAGGCGGCGCTTCGCCGGCCTTTACCCAGGGCTTTCCCACGCCCCGCGTGACCGGGACCGTGTAGCCTGCTATGGCGGTCAGGTAGAGCGCATTGGTAGCGGCTTGCTCCACGCTGACGTTGCCAAAGGTGGTGGTGATGCCAACCACCTCTATACCGGGGTGTGCCAGCGCGTAGTACATCGCCATGGCGTCGTCCACGCCGGGGTCGGTGTCATAAATCACTTTGACGGAAAGGGCGTTGCTCATGGTGTTTTTGAATGATCGGATTGCAGGTGTTCGGACAAAAAGGTCTCGACGTCCAGCCGTGCAGGAATGCTGCTTTGCGCACCTGGCACAAGGCAAGCCAGTGCCGATGCCGCGGTGGCAAAGCGCAGGGCCTGCTCCAGGCTTTGTCCGAGCGCCAGCGCAGACGTCAGCGCGCCGCAAAAAGTGTCGCCGGCGGCCGTCGTATCGACCGGGAGAATTTTGAATCCGTCCTGAAAATAAAGCTTGCCCTTATGGCGCGCGCAGCATCCCTCTGCACCGAGGGTGACTACCACCATGGGTACGGCAAGCGATTCGACTTGTTGTGCAACGGATCCGCCAGGCCCGCACAACTGGGCCAGTTCCACTGCGTTAACGATCAATACGTCGGTCGCGGCAAGCAACTCAGGCGGCAAATGCCGGGCCGGGGCGGCGTTCAGTACCACTTGCAGGCCCGCTGCTTGGGCTTGGCGCGCATAGGCAAGGACGGTTTCCAAAGGGATTTCCAGTTGCATCAACAAATGCGTGAATCCATCAAGCGCCGGCAAATGCGCGGGCGCCAGATCTACGTTGGCGCCTGGCGCCACTGTGATGGCGTTTTCGGCGGTATCCGACACGCAAATGAACGCTGTGCCGGTGGGCGACTGGTCACTGCGCACGGCGTGCAGGATGACTTTGGCATCGCGCAGGGAGGTTTCAATGGGCGCAGCAAATGCATCCTTGCCAAAAGCCGCCAGTAAGTGGGTGGAGACGCCGCCAGCCCGGGCACATGCTACCGCCTGATTGGCGCCCTTGCCGCCGGGAAACGTCTGAAAATCACGACCCAAAACAGTTTCTCCCGGTCCTGGAATGTCGTGCGCCCGAACTACGAAGTCGAGATTGGCAGAGCCTGCAACCAGAATTACCGGTGACATGTTTGCACCTTAAAAAAGTTCCATTGTGCCCAAACTCAGTGTCACAAAACCGTAGGCTTTTCGGTACCATGCAATCCGCGACTTTGCACCAACACCGCTGTTCATCAAGCAATTTAGGGAGAACCCGCTATGCGTTTCAAGCAAGGCTTTCGATTCAGTATTTTGGCTTGCGTGCTTGCCACCGCTTCGTCGGCATTTGCCAACCCCGCCATCATCTATGACCTGGGTGGAAAATTTGACAAGTCCTTCAACCAGGCTGCATACGCCGGCATGGAAAAGTGGAAGAAAGACACGGGACAAACCTATCTTGAGTTTGAAGTCTCCAGTGAATCCCAGCGGGAGCAGGCCATTCGCCGTATGGCGGAGAAGGGTGCCAGTCCGATCATCGCCATGAGTTTCAGCCAGGCTTCGGCGATTGAAAAAGTAGCCAAGGAATTCCCGAACCTGCAGTTCGCGATCATTGACGACGTGGTGAAGTTGCCCAACGTGCAGTCGGTCGTGTTCAAGGAGCAGGAGGGCAGCTTTCTGGTGGGCGTAATGGCAGCAACAGCCAGTCAATCCGGCAAGGTCGGGTTTGTCGGCGGCATGGACATTCCCTTGATTCGCAAATTCCAGTGTGGCTATGAACAGGGTGCCAAATACGCCAACCCCAAGGTCGAGGTTTTTGCCAACATGACCGGTACAACGGGTGCTGCATGGAACGACCCGACCCGTGGCGGTGAACTGGCCAAGGCGCAATTTGCCAAGGGCGCTGATGTGGTGTTTGCAGCGGCGGGCGGCACGGGCTCGGGTGTTTACCAGGCCGCCAAGGACGGCGGCAAGCTGGCGATTGGCGTTGACAGCAACCAGAATTACATGCAACCCGGAACCATGCTGACCTCCATGCTCAAGCAGGTGGATGTGGCGGTTTACAACATCTCCAAGAACTTCAAGCCGGGCGTGACCGTACTGGGCCTTAAAGAAAATGGCGTGGGCTACGCAGTCGATGAGTACAACGCCAAACTGTTGACGCCGGAAATGAAGAAGAAGGTTGAGGCTGCCAAAGCCGACATCATCAGCGGCAAGATCAAAGTGGCCGACTATCTTGCCGATAACGCCTGCAAATACTGAGGCCAAAGTTGCCGTGCAAATGCGCGGCATGTGCAAGCAATTCGGTTCCGTTGCGGCCAATGCGGATGTGAACCTGACGGTCCACGCCGGGACCGTGCATGGTTTGGTGGGTGAAAACGGCGCCGGCAAAAGTACGCTGATGTCGGTGCTGTATGGCTTCTACCAGGCCGATGCCGGAAGCATCGAGGTATCGGGCGAGCCCGTGGTGATTCGCAACGCGGATGACGCCATTGCGCTGGGCATCGGGATGGTGCATCAGCACTTCATGCTGGTGGAGTCGCTCAGCGCGCTGGACAACGTCATGTTGGGTGCCGAGCCCCACTGGTCGCTCAAGCGCTCGCAGGACCAGGTGCGTCGGGCGCTGCAAAGTCTCATGCAGCGCACGGGATTGAAGGTGCCGCTGGATACGCGGGTGGATGCGCTGGCCGTAGGGGACCGCCAGCGTCTGGAAATTCTCAAGGCGCTGTATCGCGGCGCAAAAATTCTGATCCTGGATGAGCCAACAGCGGTTTTGACGCCCCAGGAAACGCGACAACTTTTTTCCGTACTGGCCACGCTGCGGTCGCAGGGCACCACGCTGATTCTGATCACCCACAAGCTCAAGGAAGTGATGGACTTGTGCGACCGCGTGACCGTCATGCGCGCAGGAAGGGTGGTGTTGGACCTGCCAATTGCCCAGGCCTCGACCGATTTGCTGGCGGAGGCGATGGTAGGCCGCAGGGTAAATCTGGAGCGTAGCCCGGATGTTGAATTGGGACTGGTGCCGGGTGGGCCAGTACTTTTGTCGGTGAAAAATCTTTGCTTGCGAGATGCCTTGCAGGTTCCGCGCCTGTCCGATGTCAGCCTGACATTGCGATCGGGCGAAATTGTAGGTGTCGCCGGGGTGTCCGGCAACGGACAGAGTGAACTGCTTGAGGTGCTTTCGGGTCTGTCGCAACCGCAACAGGGTTCGCTGACGGTTGGCGACGCTAGGGTGGACCCGCACGAATTCACGCATGAACGGTGGCTTGATCCGCGCACCGCCCGCGCCTTGGGGGTAGCCCACGTTCCGGAGGATCGCCATGCGCGCGGCCTGGTGATGGATTTTGTGGCCTGGGAGTCGGCCTTTTTGGGCTATGAAGGGGGTCCCGACGCGTCGTGGCGCGGCTGGATGAAGCACCGTGCCATGCGCCGGTTAACAAAGCACTGGATGGCGCGTTTTGATGTCAGACCGCCCGAACCTGGGCTTGGGAGCAGCAAATTTTCGGGTGGCAACCAGCAAAAGCTTATTTTGGCGCGCGAGCTGGGTCAGGCCCCCGCAATTTTGCTGGTCGGTCAGCCCACGCGCGGCGTTGACATCGGCGCCATCGAATTCATCTACGGGCAACTGCGCGCCATGCGTGACGCGGGTTGCGCGGTGCTGCTGGTGTCGAGCGAACTCGATGAAATATTGGCGCTGTCAGACCGGGTGGTCGTGATGGTGCAGGGCCGTATCAGCGGCGAGCTTCCCGCAGGCGAGTGCAACGAGACCGAGCTGGGGCGCCTGATGGCAGGGGCCGTGGCATGAGGCGCGGCAGCGAATTGCCCCTCTGGGCGGATCTCCTCTTACTGCCGCTGGTGTGTCTGCTGGTAGCGCTGGGCGCCTCGGCCTGCGTCGTGGCACTCATTGGCCAGAGCCCCTTGGAGGTGTTGCTCGCCTTGCTCAAGGGGGCATTTGGCAGCCAGCGCAACCTGAGCTACACGCTGTACTACGCCACCACCTTCATCTTTACGGGGCTGTCGGTCGCTGTGGCGCACCGCGCAGGTTTGTTCAACATTGGCGCTGAGGGGCAGGCCGTGCTGGGTGGTCTCGGTTGCGGTCTGTTGGCGATGACCTTTTCCAACCATTGGCCGGCTTGGGTCATGTTGCCGATGATGTTGCTGTTTAGCGCGATCTGGGGCGCTGCGTGGGCGGCTGTGCCGGCCTATTTGCAAGCCTACCGCGGCAGCCATGTGGTGATCACCACCATCATGTTCAACTTCATTGCCAGTGCCCTGTTGGTCTATGTGCTGGTCAATTTCGTGCGGCCGCCGGGATCCATGGCCGTTGAAAGCCTGCCGTTTGCGCCCTCCGCGCATTTGCCAAATGCGCACGAGGCATTGGCATGGATGGGCGTGGCGTGGCCCCAAAGCCCGCTTAACCTGAGCTTTGTGCTGGCCTTGGTGGCCTGTCTGGGAGTCTATGTTTTTCTGTGGCAATTGCGTGGCGGTTACCGCTTGCGCGTGGTTGGTTCCAGCCCGGGTGCTGCGCAATATGCGGGTATCAACGACCGCCACCAGATCATGATTGCGATGGGTCTGTCCGGCGCACTGGCCGGCATGGTTGGCATGAATGAGATTGCAGGTGTGAGCGGGAAGTTGCTGCTGGACTATGTGAACGGCGCCGGATTTACCGGCATCGCCGTAGCGTTGATGGGGCGTAATCATCCGGCGGGAATTGTGTTTTCGAGCCTGTTGTTCGGTGCCCTGTTTCAGGGCGGTGCCGAAGTGGCTTTTGACATTCCCGGCTTTACCCGGGACATGGTGGTGATGCTGCAGGGCTTCATGGTGCTTTTCTCGGGCGCCATGACCTACGCGATTGCGCCAGCGCTGGCCTGGGTTCTTGGAAAATTCGGGCTGCTGCGTCATGGATGAAGCGTTGATCGGCTCCATGCTCGCGTCCACGCTGCGGGTGTCCACGCCACTGGTTTTGTGCGCCCTGGCCGGGCTTTTTTCCGAGCGATCGGGGGTGGTCGATATCGGGTTGGAGGGCAAGATGCTGTTTGCCGCATTTGCGGCGGGCGCTACCGGTGCTGTCTATTCCTCGACCGCGCTGGCGATGGCTGCTGCGGTCGGTGTCGGGATGGCGCTTTCCTGGTTGCACGGGGTGGCTTGTGTCAGCTACCGCGGGGATCAGGTGGTGTCCGGCGTGGCGGTGAATATCCTGGCCTCGGGTATGACCTCGGTACTTGGAATTGCATGGTTTGCGCAGGGCGGGCAGACGCCACCGCTGGACGCCCATGTGCGGCTGCAGCCACTCTTGTCGGCAGGTACCCAGGCCACGTGGGACACCATGCCTACAGTGGCACGCGTGATGTGCGTGGCTTTTTTGACGCATAACGGGCTGACGTATTGCAGCCTCGCGCTGGTGCCCGCAGTCTGGTGGTTGATGTATCGAACGCGTTTTGGCTTGCGCTTGCGCGCCGTGGGCGAGAACCCGCAAATGGTGGATGCGGCGGGGGTTTCGGTCCAAAAACTGCGCTATGCAGCGTTGACCATCAATGGTGCCCTGTGCGGTCTGGCGGGCAGTTATCTGGTGCTGGCGCAGGGCGCCAACTTTTCCCGTGATATGACCGCGGGCCGGGGTTTTATGGCCTTGGCAGCGCTTATTTTTGGACGCTGGCGGCCCTTTGCCACCTTGTGCGCCTGCCTGCTATTTGGCTTTCTGGACGCGGCGGCGATCCGCTTACAAGGTGTGTCGGTGCCTGGCCTGCCCGAGATCCCGGTGCAGTTCATCCAGGCCTTGCCATACCTGATGACGGTCGTCCTGCTGGCCGGTATTGGCGGCAAGTCGGTGGCCCCGGCAGCTTTGGGCAAGCCCTATGTGAAAGAGCGCTAGTGGGGCCCTGTCCCGACTCGGCGAGAATGGCGGCCTGTGAATTGGCCTAAGGCTCGGAAGAACTATGAACAATACAGCGAGAATATTTTTAGGATGGGCTCTGGCCTGTGCCTCAGCGGCTCAAGCCGCCGAGCCGGTGCCGATCAGGATTGGCGAGATCAACAGCTACTCCAGCATTCCGCAATTCACCACGCCTTACCGCCAGGGCTGGCAACTGGCGGTGGACGAAATCAATGCGTCGGGAGGGCTGCTGGGTCGGCCGGTGCAAGTCATCTCGCGAGACGATGCGGGCAAGCCCGAAGAGGCTTTGCGGCACGCCGTGGAGCTTACTGCCAACGAGAAAGTCGATGTTTTGGCCGGCGGATTTTTATCCAACGTCGGGCTGGCGCTGGCCGATTACGCGCTGACGCACAAGCGGCTTTTTGTGGCCAGCGAGCCGCTGAGCGACGCGCTGGTCTGGGACAAGGGCAACCGTTACACCTTCCGCCTGCGTCCGAGCACCTACATGCAGGCCGCCATGCTGGTCGAAGAGGCCGCCAAACTGCCCGCCCGGCGCTGGGCCACGATTGCGCCCAATTACGAATACGGCCAGAGCGCGGTGGCCAGTTTCAAGGAGCAGCTCAAGGCCAAGCGGCCTGATGTTGAGTTTGTCGCCGAGCAATGGCCGGTGCTGGGCAAGCTGGATGCGGGAACGACTTTGCAGGCCGTAACACAGGCTAAACCGGACGCCATTTTTAACGTCACCTTTGGCGCAGACCTTGCCAAACTGGTACGCGAAGGCAACCAGCGCAACGTGTTTCCCAAGATTCCGGTGGTCTCGATGCTCTCGGGTGAGCCCGAATATCTGGATGTGCTCAAGGACGAAACACCACCCGGCTGGATCGTGACCGGTTACCCGTGGGACCAGATCGATACCAAGGCCCATTCGTCGTTTGCGTCGAACTACTACAAGCGCTACAACGAAAACCCGAAGGTGGGTTCGGTGGTGGGCTACGCCACGATGCAGGCGATTTTTGCCGCGATTGCCAAGGCCAAAAGCGTGGACAACGAGAAACTGGTGAAGGCCATGCGCGGCCTGAAGTTCCAGACGCCTTTCGGGCCTGCGGAGTTCCGCGCGCTCGACCAGCAATCGACCATGGGCACCTTTGTGGGCAAGCTCGATGTGCGCGGTGGCAAAGGCACCATGGTGCAATGGCGATATGCCGATGGACGGGATTACCAGCCCAGCGACGATTACGTCAGGGCACACCGCCCGGCGGCGGCGATGCAATAGGCAAGGCGCTGTCGGAGTCGGCCCCTCGACTTCGCTTTCGAGGGCGATTGACCGACAGACTTTTGGCGAGGCTGGCTTCCAGCGGGAGTGGCTCCGCGCCAATGTAGGCCACCAGCAATTCGGCGCACAGCGCTGCCAGACTGATACCGCGCGAGCCCATGCCGGTGCAAATCCACAGGCCTGGCTTGTCGGCAGCTTCGATGGGCCCAACCAGCGGCAAGCGGTCATGGGTGACGCAGCGCGTGCCGCTCCAGGATTGCACCGAATCCCGTGCAATGGCGTCGGCTAGCGTGGGTGCGTACTCGGGGGCCAGAAACTGCAACTTTTCCAGATTTTGGGCGTGCAGGCGTTCCTGGTCCGCCGGTGCTATCGGGGCTTTGATGTAGCTGGCGCCCGCGTAGAGATGCGCAGCGGTACCACTGCTTTGGCCGGAAACATCCGGCACGCCGGGGATCACGCTGCCGCGGCCGTTCATGGGCGTCGCTGAGGGAAGGTCCGCGGGCATGGTGGCGATGCTGACCAGACCGTGCATGGCTTGCAATGCGCCGATTTTGCGCAGCACGTCGTCGCGCAGCACTTCTTGCGGGGTCAAACTTTGGATCAGTTCCGTGCTGCCGTTTGCCGTGGCGAACACGACGAGGTCGGCGCGCTCCAGAACCTGTCCCAGCGCATCTTTCAAAATCCATTGCGAAGCCTCGCGGGAAAGGGACTTGACCGCGGCATTGCCCGTAAAGCAGATGCGGTCGTGATTCAGCCAGGCGCGCACCAGCGACGCGGGTTTAATCCAGCCTGCGTCGGCGTGCCAGGTGTGCTTTGCTGCCTTTTCCAGCACGCCACTCACGCGGCAATCCTGCCCATTGTTGAGCCAGTGCAGGGCGTGCCCGAGCGATAGACGCACCCCTTGTTCCAGCAGCCGGGATTGCGGATTGTGGTCCGCCGAGTGTTGCGGCACGCACAGCCCAACCGGCAGCCCCGAGGCCCCGCACGCCGGTTGCGCCATTGCGTCTAGCACCGAGACATCCCATCCGCGCAAAGCCAGCGCCCGTGCCACGCTTGCGCCGCCAAGACCCGCTCCAATCACGGCGCAACGTCCCACCTTTAGGGCTGCGTTGGAAAGAAAGCGCGTATTTTTGATGGGCCATGGCGGCGCATACACCGCAGTCTGGCGGTGGTGCGCCTTGCCCTCTGGGTCGGCAGCTGCCGCAGTGACCTTGAAACCGATGCGCGCCCAATGCGCATTATTTGCGCCAGAGATGTTGAGGTCGCTCAGTTGCGCGCCCGGCCTGCAGTTGCGGGCCAAAAGGGACAGCGTGGCGGCATCCCAGTCATTGCAGGCTGTGCCGTAAACACTGTCGGCCTGCAGGCGCAGTTCCGACATCATTCGATGACTGTCACCCAGACAAAGTGTGAGAGAAATCCGACCGTCTTCGTACAGGAAACGGTTGAAACCCGGATGCAGAGCTCTTCCTGGGAGTTTGGACTGTGGCTCGCACAGCGCCACGTAATGCAGCAAGGCGGGTCGCTGCTTGTTGCTGTGCCAGCGCGCACAGACTTCCAAAAACCGCTCACCGGGGCCGAAATCGGTATCCAGAATGGTCCAGACCGGGTGTCCGGACCACGCCTCATCCAATGCGGCCTGCATCAGCCCTCAGGCAGCCGGTGGAACGTAGCCCTGGGCTGCATCGGCGCCTTCGCCGAAAAAGTGATTTTCCATTTGCCGCGCCAGGTATTGGCGCGCGCGGGCATCTGCCAGGTTCAGGCGGTTTTCATTGACCAGCATGGTCTGGTGCTTGAGCCATGCGGCCCAGGCTTCCTTGCTGACGCTTTCCCAGATGCGTTTGCCGAGCTCACCGGGGTAGGGCGGAAAGTCCAAACCTTCGGCGTCTTTTCCAAGTTTGATGCAGTGAACGGTGCGTGCCATCGAGAACCTTTGTAAATGCGGGAGGCCGAATCTTATTCGCTTTGGGATAGACTTCTTTTCACTATGCTGAACTTCATTTTTGAGAATCTGGATTACGCACCGCGCCGCGTTTTGATCGCTGTTGGTGGCGTTTGCATCGCGTTGCTGGCTTTTGGCTTGTACTTGCAGCACGTTGTGGGGCTTGAACCCTGCCCGATGTGCATTGTTCAGCGCTATGCGCTGGTGATCGTTGCGATCTTGGCTGGCATCGCTGCGTGCTTCAAGGGCAAGCTCAGCGCCATCGCGGGTGCAATTCTGATCCTGGCAACTTCCGGATTTGGCGCCTTCGTCGCGGCGCGTCAAAGCTGGTTGCAGTGGTATCCGCCCGAGGAAGTTTCCTGCGGACGCGATTTTTACGGAATGATAGAAACCTTCCCGCTCAAACGCGCGTTGCCCATGATTTTTCGCGGTGGCGGTGATTGCACGAAAGTTGACTGGACTTTTTTGGGTGGCTCGATCGCCAATTGGTCGTTCCTTTGTTTTTGTGCCCTGATTTTGGTCAGCCTGATGTTGCTGCTGCGGCAGGTTCGCCGCTGAACAAGACGGCGCCTTCGATGCCGCCGACAAGTTGCAAACGCTTGCTGGACGAAGTAACGGTGTTGACCGGGCTGGTGACGTTATCAACCGTATCGATGCTGCTGCTGCCGACCAGACCCTCGCGGTAACCGTTGGGATCGTCAAACTTCGAGGTTGTCAATCAACCGCGTATTGCCCAAACGGGCGGCGCCCAGCACGACCAGTGCATCGCCGGGTTGCGGTGTTTGCAAGTCCGTTTGTCGGCGGATAGCGACGTAGTCCGGCTTCCAGCCCTTGGCCGCAAGATTTTGCAGGGCATCAACTTCCAGTGACGGGAAGTCGATGTCGCCCGCACGCAATGCCTGCGCAACCGACGACAGCACTTCCGAGAGTTGCGCTGCCTGACTGCGCTCTCCCGCGCTGAGATACCCGTTGCGGGATGACAGCGCAAGGCCATCGCCCGAGCGGTGCGTCTCAATGCCGACAATGTCCACCGGCATCGCGAATTGCTGCACCATCTCGCGGATCACCATGAGCTGCTGGTAGTCTTTTTTGCCAAACACGGCGCTGCGAGCCTGTGTGCAGGCCAGCAGCTTCATGACCACGGTGCAAACACCGGTAAAAAAGCCGGGCCGAAAGTGGCCTTCCAGCGTGTCTGCCAAGGCAGCAGGCGGATGCACTTTGAAGGTTTGGGCCTGCGGATAAAGCTCTTGTTCGGAAGGCGCAAAAACAAGGTCGCATCCCGCGGCAGCGAGTTTTTCGCAGTCAGCCTGCAAGGTGCGCGGATAGCTGTCGAAGTCTTCATGGGGCGCGAATTGCAGGCGATTGACGAAGATGGTGGCAACCGTGACATCGCCCAAGGGGCGCGCGCGCCGCACCAGTGCGATGTGGCCGTCGTGCAGATTGCCCATGGTGGGCACGACTGCGGGATGACGAAAGGGCGCAAGCTGCTCGCGCAATTCAGCCAGCGTATGAATAATCTGCATGCTGTTGCTTACCAGGCGTGGAGGGCGTTGTCCGGGAAGCTGGCGTTTTTCACCGCGGCCACGTAGGCTTCTATGGCGCCGCGAATGCTGCCGGTGTCGTGCATGAAGTTGCGAACAAATTTGGGCATCTTGCCAAGGTTGAGACCCAGCATGTCATGCAACACCAGCACCTGGCCGGCGGTGCCATTTCCGGCTCCGATACCAATGGTGGCGCATCGGGTGAGCGCCTGCGTGAGGGCCGCCGCGACGTCAGCGGGCACCATTTCCAGCACCAGCATGGTGGCGCCTGCGTCTTGCAATGCATGCGCCTGCTTTTTCAGTAAATCGGCGCCCAATTGCGTTTTGCCCTGTACCCTGTAGCCGCCCAGCGCGTGCACGGTTTGTGGTGTCAGCCCCAGGTGCGCACAGACCGGAATGCCGCGCTCCACCAGAAATTGCACGGTCTCGGTGGTCCAGCCGCCACCTTCCAACTTGACCATGTGCGCGCCGGCCTGCATCAGCACGGTGGCGTTGCGAATGGCCTGTTCTTTGGATTCCTGGTAAGTGCCAAAAGGCATGTCCCCGATCAGCCAGGCTGTGCCCTGTGCGCGGCGCAATCCGCGCGCTACACACTCGGTGTAGTGGCGCATGGTTTCCAGCGTGACGCCCACGGTGCTGGCCAAGCCCTGGCAGACCATTCCGAGAGAATCGCCTACCAGGATCGCTTCTACGCCCGCCGCGTCCGCTACGGCCGCGAAGGTGGCGTCGTAAGCGGTGAGCATGGCGATTTTTTCGTGCCGTGCATGCATTTCCTGTAAGCGGGGCAAGCTGATGGGCTTGCGGCTGGGCAGGGGCGACGCGGGCGGCAGGGTGCCGTAGGGCGTGGCGTGCAGATTGGGGTTATCGGTAGGAGTCATGTGGGTGAATAGGCCAGGCGCACATAGATGGGTGCAAAGGCCTCGGCCTGGGTGATTTCGATCAGCGTTTCCTTGGCCAGTTCCAGCAGCGCAATAAAGGTGACAACCAGCACCGGAGCGCCGCTTTCGGGGTTGAAAAGGTCTTCAAACCCGACAAAGCGGCGCCCCTGCAGCCGTTTGAGCACCATGCTCATATGCTCGCGAACAGAGAGTTCGGCACGGCTGATTTTGTGGTGCTGCACCAGCTTGGCCCGTTTCAAAATATCGCGCCAGGCCTCTTGCAAATCCACCAGGTGAACTTCCGGGAAGCGCGGTTGCAGGCTTTGCTCGATGTACACCGCAGCCTTCAGGAAATCACGGCCAAACTGGGGCAGGGCATTGAGCCGCGCTGCGGCCAGCTTCATCTGTTCATACTCAAGCAAGCGGCGCACGAGTTCGGCACGCGGGTCTTCGACCTCTTCGCCTTGTGCTGATTTTTTGGGAGGCAAGAGCATGCGCGATTTGATCTCGATCAGCATGGCCGCCATCAGAAGGTACTCCGCGGCAAGCTCCAGATTGTGTTTTCGGATCTGATCGACATAGACCAAATACTGTTTGGTCACGCTGAGCATCGGAATGTCGAGAATGTTGAAGTTTTGCTTGCGGATCAGGTAGAGCAGCAAGTCCAGCGGGCCTTCAAAGGCTTCCAGAAAAACTTCCAGCGCGTCCGGCGGGATATACAAATCCTGCGGCAACGCAAACAGCGGTTCGCCATAAAGTCGCGCCACCGCGACGTGGTCAACCACCTCGGTCATGAACGATTAGGTGTTGTCAGTTTGGTAAACGTAGGGCTTTTGCGCGACCTGGGCTTTGCGGTAACCGCGCCAGGCCAGACGATCGACTACCTTGTCCCACAACAGTGCGCGCCCTTTGCGTTGCTCGGCTTCCAGCGCCGGCTTTTCGGCCTTGAGCTGGTTGATGAACTGGGTGACATCGGAGTGGTAGTCGGGACGGCGAAAAATGTTCATAAAAATACCTCTTTGGGCTATTTTACGACCGCGCTCAGTGCTGCCGAAAGGTCAGTGGCAAGGTTCTCAGGCCCGAGCGCTTCCCTGAAACCACAGCGTGTGGCGATGTCCAGCGGCTGGTGGGCCAGGCCGCACACCATCAGCCGGACGTGTTGTCTGTTGCAGGCACGCAGCAGATCACTCAGCGTATCGGCACCGCTGGAGTCAATGTAGATGACGTTTTTCAAATCCAGTATCAGCAGTTGCTTTGGCAGGTGGTCAGCGATTTCTTCCACCAGCTTCACGGCTCCGAAGAAAAGCTCCCCGTAAAGCCGGAAGGCGGCAATGTTGCCGGCCTGACCCGCCAGCCCGGGCAGTGTTTCCTCGGTCACGGGCTCAGAGCGCGTAAGGCTGGATATGCGGTAAATGAAGGTGATGCACGCAGCCACCAGCCCCACTTCAACCGCCACGGTAAGGTCGAACACCACCGTCAGCACAAAAACCGACAGCAAGGTGGCCCGGTAAGGAAGCCGGTATTGGCGCAACTGCAGGAACGCGCGCCATTCGCCCATGTTCCAGGCCACGAACATCAGAATCGCCGACATGGCCGCCAGCGGAATATTTTTGGCCAGGGGCGCGGCAACCAGCATCATGAGCAACAGAGTCAGCGCGTGCACGATGCCGGCGACAGGACTCACGGCGCCGCTTTTGACGTTGGTAACGGTACGGGCGATCGTCCCGGTGGCTGGCATGCCGCCAAAAAATGGTGTCACAAAATTGGCAATGCCTTGTGCCATGAGTTCCTGATTCGGGTCGTGGCGGTCATCGATCATGCCGTCCGCGACCCGCGCGCATAGCAAGGATTCAATCGCACCCAGCATGGCCAATGTGGCCGCCGGGATGAGCAAAAATCGCACGGTGTTCCATGAAAAAGCCGGCCACACCAGCGATGGAAAAGCAGAGGGAATACCACCGAATTTGCTGCCCAAGGTTGTCACCGGCAAGGCCCATTGCGACACCACGACGGTGGCCAGCACCAGCGCGATGACCGAGCCGGGCAACACGGTCAGGTGGCGGCTCCAGGGCGCAACCGGCAACACGCGCGACAGCCCGAACTGCCAAAACACGATCAATGCCAGAGTGCCGCCTGCGAGAGCAGTGGCATAGGGATTGAGGGTGCCCATGGCGGCGAACAATGCCGCTGCCATGCCGAAGAAGTCGGCTGGCAGGCTGGCAGTTGAGAGCCCCAGAAAATCCTTGATTTGCGACACCGCAATCAACACTGCAATGCCGTTGGTAAACCCGATGATGACGGCCACCGGGATGAAGCGGATCAGCGTACCGAGGCGCATCAACCCCATCGCAAACAAAATGACACCGGACATGGCGGTGGCGATGACCAGATTGGCGAGCCCGTAGCGGTCAACGATGCCGTAAACGATGACGATAAACGCACCGGCCGGACCGCCGATTTGCACACGGCTGCCGCCCAATGCAGAGATCAGCGTGCCGGCAATGATCGCAGTGAACAGCCCGGCCTGCGGCTTCAAACCGCTGGCGATGGCAAAGGCCATTGCCAGTGGCAATGCAACAACGCCGACTGTGATGCCGGCGGCGATGTCACGCATCAGTTTGTCGCGGCCGTAGCCCGGCAGGCAGGCCAGCCACTTGGGCCGGAATCGAAAGTAGGAGACTTTCATGGGCTGATGGTAGTTGCAAATTTGCATAATCCCGCCATGACCCAAGTCAACATTGTCCAACGATTGCAATCACTTTTGCCCAACTGGTTGGTCCGCTACCCGAGGCAACATTTGCAAAGCGATGTGGTTGCCGGAATCGTCACCGCAGTGCTGGTGGTGCCGCAAAATCTGGCTTACGCCCTGCTCGCCGGATTGCCGCCGCAGGCCGGATTGCTGGCGAGTGTTTTCCCGGTGATCGCCTATGCGCTGTGGGGAAGCAGCATGACGCAGGCCGTCGGTCCGGTAGCAGTAACAGCGATTGTGACTTTCTCGGTCCTGAGCCCGCTGGCCGACCCTTTTACCGCACAGTACGCGGCTCTTGCGGCCAGCCTGGCCCTGTTTTCGGGGCTGCTGGTGTGGGCGTTTGGGTGGTTCAAGCTCGGGTTTCTGTCGGATTTGCTGAGCCGGCCTGTGGTCAGTGGCTTCATTTCAGGTTCGGCAGTACTGATTGTGTTGAGCCAAATCAAGGTGCTGTTGGGGTTGGATGTCAACGCGCACGGCAGTTGGCAACAATTGTCAGCCACCTTGCGCAGTCTGCCCCATTACCGGCCTTTTACTGCGCTGATCGGTCTGGCGGGCACCGCGGTACTTCTCTTTTCCAGGCACCAGCTGGGCAGCATTTTGCGCCGTGCCGGGTTGGTGCGGGAGAGGGCCGACTTCGTCGTGCGCCTGATGCCGCTCGTGGTGGTGCTGGTCGCCACCGCGCTGGTGATGGCGCTTGACCTGGACACCCGGCACGGGGTGTCGGTGGTGGGGCCGATTGCTGAAAGCGTTTCGGGCTTTGTATTTTTTGTGCCGGATGCCAACGCGGTGAATTTGCTGGTGGTGCCTGCCCTGATCGTCGCGTTCATTGGCATGGTTCAAAACATTGGCATGGCGCAGGCCCTGGCGGTCAAACGGCGCGAGCGCATTGACGCCAACCAGGAATTGATCGGTTTGGGGGCCGCCAATGTGGTGGCGGCGTTTTATGGTGGCATGCCGGTGGGAGGCGGCATTTCGCGCACTGCGGTGAATGTTTCCGCTGGCGCGCAAACGCCACTTGCCAGCGTGGTTGCGGCGCTGTCGATGCTGTTGATTCTTGCTATCGGTACCGCCGGTTTCTCCCGCATGCCGCTGGCCGTGTTGGCCGCCAGCATCATGGTGGCGGCCTTCAGCATGATCGACCTGGCGGCGATGCGCCGGGCCTGGGCCTACGATCGCGCCGATGGTTTTGCATTGATCGGCACCGCGTTGGGGGTGATTGCGATCGGTTTGCAGTGGGGCATTGCGCTGGGTATTGCCCTTTCGCTGGCTTCTTTGCTCTACCACGCCAGCACGCCGCACATTGCCGTGATGGGCCGGATTGTCGGGACGGAGCACTTTCGCAACGTTGAACGCCACGGGGTGGAAACAATTCCTGGCGTGCGCTTTGTTCGGGTGGATGAGAGTTTTTTCTTTGGCAATTTGCGCGCGATTGAGGCACGCCTGGGCTTTGAAATCAACCACGCGCCGGTCTTGGAGCCTGCAGTGCACGATCTGGTGCTTGTCATGAGCGCCGTAAATCGCGTGGACATGACCGCGCTGGAGGCGCTGACGGAAATGGACGAAGACCTCGGCAAGCGCCACATTCGCCTGCATCTGGCCGAAGTGAAAGGTCCGGTGCAGGACCGCCTGGCGCGAACACCGCTGTGGCAAAGTTTGAAAGGACGGATTTATCTGTCCTGCAATGACGCTTTTGAGGCGTTGGCGGCTGTTCAAAAATCCGCGAAATAGGCACTGCGATGGAACTTCAAAAGATCCGCTATGGAATCATTGGCTGCGGCAGCATGGGGCGCGAGCATATCGAGAACATCCGGGCTTTGCCGGCAAGCACGGTCACTGCCATTGCAGATACGGATGGTCAGAGTCGGCAAAAGGCGCTGGATCTGTTGTCACCGCAAGAGTCCGGTTTTGGGGTGTTTGCCGATCACCGCGATTTGCTGGCCAGCGGCCTGTGTGATGCGGTGGTGGTGGCTACACCGAACTTCACCCATGCGGAAATTGTGCGGGACTGCCTTGCCACTCCCATGCATATCCTGGCGGAAAAACCGATCTGCACTCGGATTGAGGATGCCCATGCTCTGGTGGAACTGGCGCGGGGCCGCAAGACGTTGGATGGACAGGACGCGCTGGTTTGGGTGGCTCAGGAGTACCGCTACATGCCACCGGTTGCCGAGATGATCCGCATGGCCCACGGCGGCGCGGTTGGGCAAATTCATCAGGTGAGCATCCGGGAACACCGAGAACCGTTCTACCCCAAGGTGGGAGACTGGAACCGGTTCAATGCCAACACCGGCGGTACCCTGGTGGAGAAGTGCTGCCACTATTTCAACCTGATGGACTTTATTCTGGGCGAGCATCCGACGCGGGTATTTGCCTCGGGCGGGCAGCGCGTGAACCATCTCGACGAAATCTACGATGGCAGGACGCCGGACATCCTGGACAGCGCATACGTCATCGTTGAATACAACAGCGGAGCGCGTGCCATGCTGGACCTGTGCATGTTTGCCGAAAACTCAGTCGATAACGAACAGATTTCCATTGTGGGCGACGCAGGCAAACTCGAATCTCTGCTTCCCTCCCTGACCTTGCGTTATGGTCGCCGTGAGGACTGGGGTACGCGCAAGGTATGGGGCGAAGCGTCGGGCAGCGGCCGGGGCGTGTCGGTACGCCGTGTCTGGGACACCAGCATCAAATACCCGGGCCAGCATTTTGGTGCGTCATTCATAGAGCACGAAAAATTTGCTCGCGCAATCCGAAACGCGCTGCCTGCCGAGGTGACACTGGAAGATGGTCTGCGCAGCATCGCCACCGGTATCGCCGCGCACCTCAGCATTGACACCGGACGTGCGGTTGCCATGCGCGAGGTCCTGCCCCCGGGGTGGTGAAAGGCCGGCTCAGCGGATCCGCATGCCAGGCAAGGCGCCCGGCCAGGGGGTCAGCACGTAGATTCCGGGGTGTGCGGCTTCATCACCATGGCTGGCCGCCAGCACCATGCCCTCGGAAATGCCGAACTTCATCTTGCGCGGTGCCAGATTGGCGACCAGCACCGTGAGTTGTCCGACCAATTGCTGGGGCTGGTACATGCTGGCAATGCCGCTGAAAACATTGCGCAGCCGTGGTTGGCCCGCCTCGTCCTTTTCACCGGCATCCAGCGTCAAGCGCAGAAGCTTGGTCGAGCCTTCCACGGCTTCGCAATGCACGATTTTGGCGATGCGCAAATCCACCTTCACGAAGTCATCGATGTGGATGGTGGGTGCCAAGTCTTCGCCGCCCGGCGCGTTTGCGCTGGAAGCGGGCGCGGCGGCTTTGGCTTTGGCCGCCGGCGCATCCGGTGCGGCCTCCACCACGCCGAAGAGCGCGTCGAGCTGTTCGGGCGTGACGCGCTGCATCAGATGCTGGTAGGGCTGGATGGCGATGACGTTTGCGCGTGCATTCCAGTCGGTCATGCTTTGGCCGACAAAGGTTTGCACTGCTGTTGCGAGCGATGGCAGCACCGGCGCGAGGTAGCGCGTCAGCATGGCAAAGGCATTGATAAGCACCGAACACACCGCATGGAGTTGTGCGTTGTTGGCGCTGTCTTTGGCCAGGTCCCAGGGCTTGTTCTGGTCCACATAGGCGTTGACTTTGTCGGCCAGCAGCATGATTTCGCGGGTCGCCTTGCCAAATTCGCGCGTGTCATAACTCTGCGCGATGCTGGAAGATGCGGCAGCAATTTCTTTCAGCAGCCCGCTGCCGCTGTCGCCCCATTCCTGACTGAGTTTGCCCTCGAAACGTTTGGTTAAAAAGCCGGCAGCGCGGCTGGCGATATTGACGAATTTGCCGATCAGATCGCTGTTGACGCGGGCCATGAAATCATCCGCGTTGAAGTCGATGTCTTCATTGCGGGCCGACAGTTTGGCGGCCAGGTAGTAGCGCAGCCATTCGGGGTTCATGCCCAGATGCAGGTATTTGAGCGGGTCCAGGCCGGTGCCCCGGCTTTTGCTCATTTTTTCGCCGTTGTTCACGGTCAGGAATCCGTGCACAAAAATATTGTCAGGTGTTTTGCGCCCGCTGAAATGCAGCATGGCCGGCCAGAACAGCGTGTGGAAGGTAACAATGTCCTTGCCGATGAAGTGGTACTGCTCCAGCGCCGGGTTGGCCATGTAGGCGTCATAGTCCCTGCCGTGTCGCTCGAGCAGGTTTTTGAGCGATGCCAAATAGCCCACGGGGGCGTCGAGCCAGACGTAAAAATACTTGCCCGGCGCATCGGGAATTTCAATGCCGAAGTAGGGCGCGTCTCTGGAGATGTCCCAATCGCCCAGACCTTCGCTGGTGGTGCCGTCCGGATTGGTGCGCACGGTGAACCATTCCTTGATCTTGTTGGCAACTTCGGGCTGCAGCTTGCCGTCCTGGGTCCATTGCTCCAAAAACGCGACGCAGCGCGGATCGGAGAGTTTGAAAAAGAAATGCTCCGAGCTTTTAAGCTCCGGCTTGACGCCTGATAGAGCGGAGTAGGGGTTAATCAGGTCGGTGGGCGCATAGACCGAGCCGCAGACCTCGCAGTTGTCGCCGTACTGGTCTTTGGAGTGGCATTTGGGGCACTCGCCTTTGATGAAGCGGTCGGGCAAAAACATGTTCTTCTCGGGGTCGAAGAATTGCTCGATGGTGCGCACTTCGATCAGGCTACCATCGGCCCGGTCGCGCAGATCGCGGTATATCTGGCGCGCGAGATCGTGGTTTTCGGGCGCGTCGGTGCTGTGCCAGTTGTCAAACTGGATATGGAACCCATCCAGATAAGGTTTGCGCCCCGCGGCAATGTCGGCCACGAACTGCTGGGGCGTTTTGCCGGCCTTGTCAGCGGCAATCATGATGGGTGCGCCATGGGTGTCGTCCGCGCCGACAAAGTCAACCGCGTGGCCCTGCATGCGCTGGAACCGCACCCAGATGTCGGCCTGGATGTATTCCATGATGTGGCCAATGTGGAAGTTTCCATTGGCGTAAGGCAAGGCGGTGGTGACAAAGAGTTGGCGAGACATGGGTACGGAACTTTCAAGGCGGCGCAGGGCGCCGGATTTCGCAGGGCAGCCCGCGATTTTATCGGGTGCGAAGCGGGTCGTTGCGGCGCTCAACAAACGCCGGCACAGCGGCGTTGGTCTGAACGCGGGTATCGGTGTCGGTCCAGCCAAAGAACTTCAACACCTCTACACGCTGCTTTTGCACGTCGGCGTAGCCCAAAGCCATCAGCTCCCGGGTATAGCCGCTCTCGAACAGCAGATAACTGGCCAGCGCCGCGCCCTTGACGTCCGCTTTGGCCGATGACACGCCGACGCCACCGAGCATGGTGCGCACAGCGTGCGGCAGTTCAGCAATGTGGCGCGATGCGACGGCGTCGAGACGTTGGCTGGGGGCGATCACCAGCAATTCAATCGGCTTCAGGGCGCTGGCTTTGCGAAGTTCGGCAGGGACCAGCGCAATGGTCTGGTTGATGCGCCGCACCCGTTCCACATCGACTGCAAGCGCGTCGAGAAAGATATTGGACAGCGCGTGGCCGGCGATTTGCGCAATGCTGGGATAGCTGGTTGTGGCGTGCAGGTGGGCTTCCTCCTTGGGCTCATGCATGCGCCCGGCACCAACCACCAGCACGCGATCGGCGCCCAGATGGATGGCCGGCGCCACGGGCGCGCTTTGGCGCATGGAGCCGTCGCCGAAATACTCGGTGTGGCCATTGATGGGCAGTTCGGTGGCCGGAAACACAAACGGAATGGCGCTCGATGCCAGCAAATGCGCGTGGGTGATGCGGTCGCGCACGGCAAAACGCTGGGTTCGCATCCATGGCAGAAGGCGTTGGTCACCTTCAAAAAAAGTGACGTGGTCGCCCGTGCTGTAGCTCGATGCAGTGACCGCCAACGCCTGCATATGGCCCAGCCTGACCAGCTCGGGCAAGCGTTCCAGCGGCACCAGGCGTTGCAGCAAGTCGTTCAGTGGCGCGTTGTCCAACAGTGACTTGGGCTTGATGCGCCGGAATTTGGCCAAAATCCAGCCCAGTGACAACAGCGTCATCCAGGTCGCGCCCGATCGCAGCATGCTCAGGTGGTCTGCGCGGTAAACCTCACCGGCATGGAAGTC
>CAIOLZ010000236.1 GCA_903859265.1 uncultured beta proteobacterium | reverse complement strand
TCGGTGGATACAAGCTTCACGCTGACTTTCGGGGATGCGCAGTGGGCAGTCACCCCAGGGCAATCAGCGGTGTTGTACCAGGGCGAGGTCTGTCTGGGCGGCGGGATTATCACCACGGGGTGAGCGCAATTTGATCAGTTTTTGATCAAGTTATCGGTCAACTTTGACCAGAAGATGTGGCATTGCCTGCTTTTTGTAGGCAATTGGGCCTTATTTGGCCCACCAAGGCAGCATAGGTATATCCAAACATGACCCTCGTGTTCACATTTGCCGGTTATACATTTGACATCCATTCCGGCCTCAGTTTCCAGGGCAAGCCGGCCCACCTTCAGCCCAAAGAAAAAGGCTTGCTGCAAATGCTTCTGGCCGCTCACGGGCAAGTTGTTCGTAAGCCAGAAGTACTGGCCGCGCTATGGGTTGACCAGGCAGCTTCCGGGGAGAGCATTTCCCGCACCGTTTACCGTTTGCGCGTAGCCATGCAGGCGGTCGGCGGGCCGGAAATTGTGGAGACCGTGTACAGCTCCGGGTTTCGCATCACTGTGCCGATTCATTCGGAACAGCGCGACGACTTCGCCATGAATCGCAACAAACGCCTGCAACCCGATGGCAGTGGACCAAATAGTCAGAATGCCACGGTATTGGCAGCACTCTCCAGTGCGCGTGAATTCCTGGCCCGTCGGTCCGCCCAGGATATCGAGGCTGCGGTCGGGGCGGTGCGCTTGGCAATCCGGCTGGATCCGGCGAACGCGATCGCATGGTCAACCCTGGGCGAAATTAGGATCTTTCAGGCGATTCGTTCGTTGCGGGCTCCCCGCGAAGCGGCTTGGCTTGGCAAGCAAGCGGCACAAAAGGCTTTGGCCATTGACCCGCAGGCCCCGTCTGCCCTGGCGATCCGGGGCTGGATTCGGGTCATGATTGAGCGCAACAAGGCGTGCGGGCTGCAAGATCTGAACCGCGCCATCCGCAACCATCCGGACCTTTGGCTGGCCAACTTGCTTCGGGGATGCGCGTTGCAGGCCCTGGGGCAACATGCGCAAGCCGTGGCGATGATGCGCAGGGCGCGCACGATCAACCCGGTCGGACATCCCATAGTCGCCAATCTCGCTTTGCACCTGATGCTCGCCGGAGAAATGGACGAGGCACTGCAGGTAGCAACCGAACTTGCCGATCAGTTTCCAACCATCGACAGCGCGCAGGCGGAAGCATGCACGGTGTATTCAGCATATGGCCGGCATGACGAATCCATCCGCTACGGCTGGAAAGCGAACGCCTTGTCGCCGGGAACGCCGATATTGCAAGCAACCTTGGCCTTCGCACTGGCAAGCGCTGGGCGCGATCGCGAGGCCCGCAATATGCTGCAATCGATTGAAAAATCCGGTTTACCCGACCCCAGCGCGACCACTGCCGGGGTGTATCTTGCGCTCGGCGAGCGGGACCGTGCCATCGCCAAACTGCTGGATGCGTGCGAGCGCGGCATACCTCAATTCGCGTGGACCCGCGATGATCCGCGCCTGGCCGCACTCAAAGGCGACCCGGTCGTCGAGCGGCTTTGGAGCAGCGCGTGGTCCGATGGGCAACCGATGGAGCCGACTTTTGACTAATTCCAGAGCGCCGCAAAAGCCCGGACAGTGTGCAGCGGCCGTAGCCGGGGATCGAATCGCATCCCCCAAAGCTGAGGTTGGCGCTGGGCCTTCGCGTGTTGAAGTTTGCGCATCGCGGTATCACTGTCGCCCAGGGCAAGATAGACCGGGGCAAGATTGGCAGACGGCTCCAGCGCGCCCGGTGCGGTCAGCGTCGCCAGCAGTTTCTTGGCGCCGTCCGTCTGACCGGAACGCGCCAAAGCGTACGCCAGCTGGGCTTGCGCAAGGATGCAAAAGGGCGACAGTTCAAGTGCACGCTGGGCATGGCTGAGGGCTTGCGGATGACAATCCTGCGACGAGCAAATCAGCGACATGGCAGACTGCAAGGAAGCCAGATGCGGGGTGCGTGCGATCGCAGCTTGAGCGTTTTCCCGGGCAGCTTCCACCTGCCCTGCATAGAGCAAACACAGCGGCAATGCGGCCAGCGTACTGGCGCAGTGTGCGTTGCACCGCAGCGCCGCCTGCGCGGCCTCGATGGCGGCAAAGTGTTTACCGACCGATTGCAAAGCGGCAGCTTGCAGCAGCCAGCTTGGAGCGTAATCGCTGTCCATATCAACAGCCGCCTCAAGGTCGCTGAGTCCAAGTTCGGACTCGTTGCTGATCAAGGCCCGAACCCAACCTCGAACCGCCATCGCAGGACCGCATCGGGCGTCACGCGAGAGCGCCTGATCAGCCGCCTTTCGTGCCAGGTTTGCAGCGTCCAATGCGGGACTGAAATAGCGCCACGCCTGCTGCACCTGCAGTTCAGCGAGCGCTACCCAAGCGGATCCGTATTCGGGATCAAGCTCGGTGGCTTCAGTGGCGGCGCGCAATGCCATCGCGCTATCGTGGGGCGTGTGCCGTGCGGCGAACTCGCGCGCCGTAATCAGCAGGGGCAGCGTCAGGCTCGCGCGCTGGGATTGCAACAGGGCGCTGACACTGGAGCCCTGCGCCGCTGCCGTTCTCTGCACGGTGGCTGTAATCCGGAAGCCGCCGCTATAAATGGTCGACACCACGGGCGGACCACCTGCCGTCTGCATCGCCAAACGCAGCCTATAGACGGCACGCGAAATGCTCTCGTCCGAAGCAAAGCCGCCGCGCCATACCACTCTGACCACATCGTCCTTGCTGACCACTTTGCCGTTCGCACAGAGCAGGAAATACAGCAAATCCCGCTCCTTGGGCGGCAGCTGTATGGTTCTCGTCCCAAAGGTGAGTCCAGCCTCGCGATCAAATTGGTAGCCAGCAAATAAAAATGCCATGAAAAATAGCAGCGGTATCGCAGTCCGGATATTGAATATATTGCTTTAAAGTCTTGAAAAACGACATTAATGTGAAATTAATGCTGTAAATACATTCTAAAACCAGATTAAAAAACTATTCCAACTTCATCATGTTCAACCTAGCCTCCCACTTCATCGCATCCACGGAACGTCCTTATCGGCGGGCCGTCCTCACTTTGGGCTCGGCGGTAGTTTTGGGTCTGGCCGGCGGAGCATGGGCCATGGCCAACGCCTTCACCGCTTGCGGATTGCTTCTGTGGGTGCTTGCTGGCATGTTGGTCTGGTCGATCTCCCTGTTGGCACACAGCGGGCGCGACGAACGCAGATCCGGCGTCGAAGCGTTTTACGCCCTCAAGGCCCTGGAGCTGGCCAAAACGGGAACCTGGCACATCGAGTGTCAGCATGGGCCCGATCGGATGCATCTGTCAGCGCGTGCGGCCGAAATGGCAGGTCTCGCACCAAACCCCCACACAAACCTTTATGAAAGTTCAGTCTGGCGTGATGCAGTGGTTGCCGCTGGCGAGCCTGACCGCGCGGCATCGGCACTCGAATGCCTGCAACAGGCAATAGGCGGTGCAATCGAGCGCTACGACACCGTTTATGCGCTCAAACGTCCGGCTGACGGCGCCACAGTTTGGCTGCGCGAAATCGCCGAACGGGTCCGCAACCCCGACACCGGTCAAGTGGTTTTGCTTGCCGCCTTGCTGGATGTGACCGATCGCACCCGCGCCGACAAGACTGGCCCAACAAAATCGGCATTGCTCGCCAACATGGGCCACGAACTCCGGACACCGTTGAACGCGATTTTGGGGCTTGCCCACCTAGCGCTGAAGACCAATTTGCGGCCGGTGCAAAGCGACTTTGTCAAAAAGATCCAGGCATCCGGGCAACACCTGCTGGGCCTGATCAACGATGTGGTTGATTTTTCCGGTATCCAATCCGGCCAGCTCGCGGTAGAGGAAGCCGACTTCACACTCAGCGAGGTGATAGCGAGCATGGTCCATAAGGCAGGTGAAAAACTGCAGGGGAAAAACATTGAGCTGATCGTCAACGTCAACGCCGCGGTTCCTGACCGTCTCCAAGGTGACGCCTCGCGGTTGGCGCAAATTTTGAACCACTATGTGGACAACGCCATCAAGTTCACGCAACGGGGCGAGGTAGCGGTTGAGGTCTATCCACTGGAACAAAGCAGCGACGCATTGCTGCTGCGGTTTGATGTGCGCGACACCGGCATCGGGCTCACAGCGGCTCAGACGCGCAGCCTATTTCAGGGCGCGCATCAAGGCGATGCATCGGCGACGCGCCCGTACGGAGGCAACGGGTTGGGACTGGCGATTTGCGGACACCTCGTGGGCTTGATGCACGGCGAGGTCGGCGTGGAGTCCGAGATTGGAGTGGGCTCCAACTTCTGGTTTACCGCGTGCCTGAAAAAGGCTGCCGACCAGCCGCCCTCCCCGGCAATGCAACCCGATCTGCGCGGGCGCCGCGCGCTGGTGGTGGACGATAACGAACATGCCAGACTGGTGATGCTCGACCTCCTTAACGACATGACCCTGATGGTGGATGCGGTGGATGGCGCTGACGCCGCGATTGCTGCACTCACGTCCGAAGACGGGAAAAACGATCCTTATGAAATCGTCTTTCTCGACTGGCAAATGCCGGGTATGGACGGCATTGACCTGGCACGATGGATCTCGGCGATGGCGCTCAAACACACTCCACGCATGGTGATGGTGACGGCCTACGGGCGCCAGGAAATTCTTGCCACGGCGCGCGAGGCGGGGATTGATGACGTGCTGATCAAACCCGTCAATCCGGCCACATTATTAAGCGCCACCCTGCGGGCCATGCGAGGCGAATCGCAGGCAGTTGCGCCTGCCAGCAGCGCATTGCAGGACGTAGCGGCCGCATTAAAAGCGCGATCTGGCGCGCGGATTCTGGTGGCCGAAGACAACCCGGTCAACCAGCAAGTGATTCAGGAAATTTTGACCGACGCCGGCTTCGAGGTGGAACTGGTGGACAACGGTCGCCGGGCGGCCGATCGACTGGCAGACGCACCCGAGGCGTGGGATCTGGTGCTGATGGACATGCAAATGCCGGTCATGGATGGCATTGCGGCAACCATCGAAATCCGCAAAACGCTGACGGCGGCCCAGCTGCCCATCGTCGCCATGACGGCCAGCGCCATGCGCCAGGACCAGGAGCGGTGCCTGCAGGCCGGTATGCAGGATTTTGTCAGCAAACCGATAGATCCCGAAGCGCTGGAGCGCTTGCTGATCAAGTGGATCCGTCTGCGCACGCCGGCGCTGGCGGCCGCTTCAAGAGCGGGTTTGCCCGGCGACATTGAAGGGCTGGAAACGCGCATCGGACTACACCAGGTGCATGGTGAATACGCCTCGTATGTGTTTGGCGAAGTCACTGAGGCCAGCAACACCCAGGCTCCGCCGTCGATTGAAAGCGTCACCACACAGCTGCTGCAACTGCTCGACGACGATGATGCCTTGGCGCCGCGTCTGTTTGAGCAATATGCCAGCCTGTTCCGGACACACTATCCGGCGCATTTTCACGAGCTCGACATTGCGATAAAAAACTATGAATTCTGGGATGCTGCGCAACAACTCGCCGACGCGGTGGTGACCGCCTCCCCCAATTTGCAACACCAGCGGTAATTGGGTTAATTTTTTTTGAGCCGTTGATGGACAACTTTGATTTCAAGCAAAAAGCGACGCTGCTGCTCGTCGATGACACGCCGGCCAATCTGGCGCTGATGAGCGATGTTCTCAACGACCACTACAAAGTCAAAATCGCAACGGGTGGCGAGCGGGCACTGGAAATAGTCCGATCAGCAACGCCCCCTGATCTGATTTTGCTGGACATCATGATGCCGGGCATGGATGGCTACAAGGTCTGCGAAGCGATCAAAAGTGACCCGAAAACCTGGGGTATTCCGATTATTTTCCTGACCGCAAAATCGGAGCGGCATGACGAAGAAAAAGGCCTGGCGCTAGGTGCTTGCGATTACCTCACCAAACCGGCTCACCCGGCCGTGGTCCTGTCCCGCATTCAGACCCATTTGCAACTCAAAAATTACGCCAGCTATTTGGAGAGCATGGTGCAGGCCCGCACGCTGACTCTGGAGCAAAACAGCGCACAACTCGAACGCATCGTGGCCGCGGGCATCGATTTTTCCGGCGAACAGGATTACTCCAAGCTGCTACAGCGCATCCTGCTCGCCGGTCAAAGTTTGCTGCACTGCGATGCTGCGCGGTTTTTCCGCATGACGGAACAGTCTTCGCTGCAATTGGCTGCTCACACACATGCATGCGGCCTGCCCGAACTGGTACTTCCGTTGCAGGACGCACAGAATGGTGGCGTGCCCGAAGTCGTGGCCTTTTGTGCCATGCACCGGCAAACGGTGCTGATTGACGCCATCCCCCAGGACACACGGTTTGACCCCACCAGAACCCTGGAAGCGGACCATGCAACGCATTACCAGACGGTCTCCTGCATGAACGTGCCCATGGTGCACCGCGGCACTTTGGTACTGGGTGTTCTGCAGTTTCTCAATGCACTCGACGCGGGCAACGCTCGGGTGGTGCCGTTCTCGCGGCGGCAGGTACAGTTCATCCAGTCACTGGCAACGCTGGCGGCCTCCATACTGGCCAACCTGCTTAATCGAACACGAATCTGATCCTGCGCACCAAGCGCACTGCGAAACTCCTGATGAACCAAAGAAAACCGCTGGACAAAACCGTCTGCGCCATGATGATCGTGCTGTGCCTGATCTGGAGTCTGCAGCAAATTGCGGTCAAAGCGGTCGCCCACAACATCGCGCCCATGATGCAAATTGCGCTGCGCTCGGGCGCCGCATTTGTGCTGGTCACGCTATTGATGCTCTGGCGCAAAGAGCGTTTTGACTGGTCGTGCTGGCGACCGGGCGCGGTGATCGGATTACTTTTTGGACTCGAATATATCGGTGTTGGTGAGGCGTTGCGGCGCACCAGCGCCGGCCACACCGTGGTCTTTCTCTACACCGCTCCCGTTTTCGCGGCCATCGGCTTGCACCTCAAGTTGCCGAGCGAGCGTTTGTCCGTCACACAGTGGTGCGGTATTGCGCTGTCATTTTGCGGCGTGGCCTACGCATTTTGGGGCGGCGCGTCAAACAAGTCGGGGCCAGCGGCCGCAGCGCAGGTCTCCTTGCTCGGCGACGCACTGGCCCTCATGGGCGGCGCAGCGTGGGGCGCTACGACCGTAGTCATCCGCAGCACGCGCCTGTCCAACACCGCGCCCAACCAGACCTTGCTGTACCAACTTGGTGGTGCCTTCCTTCTGCTGCTGCCTGCGGCAGTCCTGTCAGGCCAAACCTATTTCGCGCCTTCGCCGCTGGTGTGGGCCAGCCTGGCCTACCAGACCTTCATCATGTCGTTTGCCAGCCTGTTGGCCTGGTTTTGGCTGCTGCGCCATTACCTGGCCTCGCGCCTGGGCGTCTTCACTTTTTTGACCCCTGTCATGGGTGTGATCCTGGGCGCAACGCTGCTCGGCGAACCCGTTGAGCCGGGCTTTGTGGTGGGCGGCGTCGGGGTCCTGATGGGCATCATGGCCGTAAGCTTGCACACCGCGATCGACAATTGGAGCCGGCGGATTCGAGCAAGCTGAGGCGCAGGACGTTTCGCGGCCGTACTCCCTCTTGGCGGGACAGCGCTGCGGTTTACAGCAGCTTGGTATATTTAATTGCACCAACAATTGACGTTCCGCATGCGCACGACCCAGACCAGCGAAACACCCATCCCGGCCAATGCCACGCCGTTACAGCTGCGTGCCCTGCGTCTGCAGACTGCACTCGACCTGCATCTGGACGGGCAGCTTGAGCAATCGGAGGCGATATACACAGAACTGCTCAAGGACAATCCGGCCGATGCCGATGCTTTGTGTCTATGCGGTGTGTTGGCCCAACAACGCGGTCAAAGCGAGCGCGCACTGGAGCTGATGCAGACCGCGGTTTCCCTTGCACCCGACAACCCCAACCTGAATCACACGCTGGCGAATACGCTGCGTGAGTTGAAGCGGTATTCGCAGGCCGTTCTGGTGTATGACAGGGTGGTCGGGCTGGATCCGCAAAATCTGGCTGCTTGGTTCAACTACGGAAGCACCCTGCAGCACCTTCGCAAATATGCGCATGCCATCCTTTGCTACCAGGAAATATTAAGCCGCGACAAGCAGTTTGTGCAGGCCCACAACGACATGGCTGCGGCGCTCATCGCGCTCAAACAATTTGATGCCGCTGCGCTCAGTGCCAAAGCGGCGATAGAAATCAAACCGGATTACGCCGAGGCCTACAACAACTTGGGCGTGGTGGCTAAAAACCAGAAGCGCTACGACGAGGCGATCCACTACTACCGGCAAGCGTTGCACTGCAAACCGGATTACGCGATGGCATTTTTCAATCTGGGTACGGTTTACTTCACCCGGGAAGAATGGGAACCTGCGCTGGAAATGTACCGCCACTCCCTGGCATTGGATCCGACCCAACTTGAGTCGCACCAGAACATGGCGTCCATATTGCAAAAACAGGGCAAAAGAGCACAAGCCCAGACGCATCTGGACGCTGCTTACAGCAGTAACTGCTTGATCGTGGATGGCCCGGACGAGCCCCGCACCACAGTGCTGCTTTTATGGAGTTCCGGCAATGGAAACATTCCGGTTGAACACCTTTGGCCGCCGAGTTATTACGGACGCATTTTTTGCGTCATGGAGTATTTCACACCAGCCGATATGGAACGTCTGCCGAAATACGATATTGTTTTCAACGCAATTGGTGACAGTGACTCCGTCGAAGCTACCCAGGCTTCAGTGTCGATATTTCTTGCCGCCAACACAAAACCACTCTTGAATTCACCGATGCTGATTGCCCGCACCGCGCGCGATCAAATCGGCAGCTTGTTTTCAGCCATTGACAACGTGGTGTGTGCCACCACCCTGCGCAGCGAGACTGCCGGATTCAAACAAGCAGTGCAGCTTTCGACGGCGCTGAAATTTCCGATCATTATTCGGCCATCGGGATCGCACGGCGGGGACCACCTTGAAAAGCTCGAAACGCCGGAAGATTTGCACAAGGTCAGCTGCTTTGACGCCGAGGCCTATTACGCCAGCAACTATGTTGACTACCGGTCAGCCGATGGTTTTTACCGGAAATACCGGATCATCTTCATCAACCGCCAGGCTTTTCCCTACCACCTCGCCATCAGTCCCAACTGGATCGTTCATTACCTGAGCGCCGATATGCCAGACATCCGGTGGAAGCTCGACGAGGAGCTTGTATTTTTGAAAACGCCGCGCGTCGCGATCGGTGATAAGGCGATGGATGCGCTCGAACAAATCGGACTGGCGATGGATCTGGATTACTGTGGCGTTGACTTTTCAATACTGCCAGACGGGCGTGTCCTGGTGTTTGAGGCCAATGCCACGATGCTGGTGCACGGGGAAGATGCCAACGGGCCGCTCAATCACAAGAACGAGTACGTCAAAAATATATTCGACGCGTTCAATACGCTTGTTGTTGGCCTTACCTCAACGTAAACGCGTGGCATCGCGCGTTTTCTGGAGACAGGCCTGCGCAAACCCCCTGCGCCTGACACCTGGCCTGCCATGGCACTCCGGGGTCAAAACGGAATATCGTCATCCATGTCATCAAACCCGGTAGGAGGCCGGGCCGCGGGCGCGGTGCGGGCGGCCGGAGCCGCTGCAGGCCGGGCAGCGGGCGCGGGGCGGCGGGCGGGTGGTGCCGCGCCTTCTTCACCGTAACCGTCGTTACCCCCGGGGCTGCCCATGCCCTCGCGTCCACCGAGCAACTGCAGTTCGGTGGCGACGATGTCCACGGTATTTTTCTCGACGCCGGCCTGATCCGTGTACTTGCCGTATTTCAGCCGGCCTTCAACATAGATCGGACGGCCTTTTTTGACATATTCCCCGGCGATTTCGGCTAATCGGTCGTAGAACGTAACGCGGTGCCATTGAGTGTCCTCAATAGTTTCACCAGTGTTTTTATCCTTGCGGCGG
>CAIOLZ010000235.1 GCA_903859265.1 uncultured beta proteobacterium | reverse complement strand
TGCCATGGCATTGTCGGCTACCAGGCCAGTTTCCCGGAAATTTACAAGGTGCCCAAAATAGCAGGTCAGGGGGCGCAGTACATCGTTTCTGCATTGAATGCTTATAAAAAAGGCGAACGCAAGCACCCCAGCATGCGTGGCATCGCCGAATCGCTGAGCGATCAGGACATGGCCGATCTGGCGGCTTATTTTTCGACCCTTGGTGTGGTTGAAGGCACGCCAGCGTTGCCGGCAGCGGCGGCTGCCACGGGCAAAGCGGCGGAGTTGGTTGCAAAAGGTAACTGTGCTTCCTGCCACGGTGCCAGCCTGAGTGCTCCGATTGCTCCGACCTATCCGAAGATTGCTGGCCAATACAGCGACTACATTTATGTGGCGCTGAAGGCCTACAAGACCGAAGGCAACCCCCAAATCGGTCGTGGCAACGCGATCATGGGAGGCATTGCCAAACAGTTTTCCCTGCCGGACCTGAAAGAACTCGCCGCTTATGTCAGCAGTTTGCCGGGTGAGTTGAAAACGGTTCCCGAGAATCGCTTCCACTGAGCCAGTTAAAACGCCGCGGCATCAGTCGCGGGTAGCGTGCCGCTGTACGCAGGCGATATAAGCGTCGCCATCGGGGGGCCGGCCAGCGCGTTGGCTTTCCCACAGCATAGTGCCTAGGCACTCCATAGCGTCGTGGTGCGCGCGGTGCAATGAATTGCGTTTGTGCGTTAACAACTCAACCGCCTGGCGAATGCCGCGCGGCTGGTCGATGCTGCTTTGCTCGCTGATGGACAAATGCATGGACAGGTGCAGAAACGGGTTCATTTGTCCGTCTTTGCCGTCATAGACGCGCGTCAAAGCCTGATCAATGTCTGAAAAATCGGCGTGGTACTCCGGATGTTCGTCCATCCATTGGGCGGCAATGGTTTCGATAGCTTCCAGCGCAACACCGTCCCGCGCCTTGGCGAAGGTGGAACAAAAAAAGCGGCGGACGTCTTCCTGGGATGGATTAAACATGGCGGGAATTTATACCGAAGTTCGTTGCAGTTCGGCCAAAACCTCTGCGGTATGTTCGCCCAAAGCGGGCGCGTGACGCCAGATCCCGGTAGGCGTTGCACTCAGGCGCACCGGCGGACGCAATTGCCTCAGCGCACCCTCGCGCGGGTGCACCACGTCGATCCAACCGCCCGTCGCTTTCAAATGCGGGTCATGCAGCAGGTCATCGAGTTTCATCATCGGCATGACGGGAATATCGTGTTGTGTGAAAAGTTGCAGCCACTCGGCCGTGGTTTTTCCGTGCAGGTGCTCCTGTACAAAAGCGTAAAGGGTATCGATGTGGGCCAGTCGCTGTTGTTGGGTCGTAAAACGCGGGTCAGCCTCAAACAGATCTGCTTTGCCAATGATCTGTAAAAACGCCTTCCAGTGCGCGTCGTTGTACATCAATGCGCACACATGGCCATCCTGTGTTGCGTAGGGTTTGCGGTTGGCAGCCAGCATGCGGGCGTGGCCCATAGGCGCAATCGCAGGCTCCCAGGTGGCGCCCGACAAATGTTCACCCAGGACAAATTGCAGCAGGCACTCAAACATCGGCACTTCCACGCTTTGTCCAATGCCGGTGCGAACGCGCGCGAGCAGCGCTGCCATGACGGCGTGCACCATGTTGAGGCCCGTTACGCGGTCTGCGAAGGTGGCGGGCACATAACGCGGCTCCACACTGCCGCTTTGCGTCATCAGCCAAGGAATGCAGGCGGCGCCCTGGATCAGGTCGTCATACGCAGGCCAATCGGAATAGGGTCCGCCTTCGCTGTAGCCATAGGCGCCGCAGTACACGATGCGAGGATTGACCGCTTGCACGGCTTCATACGACAAGCCCAGCCGCGCCATGGAGGCAGGGCGAATGTTGAAGGCAAGCACGTCGGCAGTCGCACACAGTTGCAGCAATTGAGCGCGTTGCACAGGTTCGCGCAGGTCCAGGACGACGGAGCGTTTGTTGCGGTTGGCATTGATGAAAATGTGGCCCATTCCGGGGCTCTTCATGGGGCCGGCCTGGCGCATGATGTCTCCACCCGGAGGCTCGATCTTGATGACGTCTGCGCCGTAGTCTCCGAGTATCTGGGTGGCGTAGGGTCCCAGCACCACGCCGGTCATGTCAATGACGCGAAAGCCGTGCAGCGCGCCCTGGCTGTCGGGCAGCGTCATTCCGGGGTGATGTTGGCGGCCTTGACCCAGAGCGCCCACTTTTTGATTTCCGCATCAATCGTTTTGGCCAGTTGCGCGCTGTCCTGGTAGTCCACGTCGATCCCTGCCGCCGCAATCTTTTCGCGGATGTCGGGTCGCGCCATCACGTCCTTGAAGGCCCGTCCGAGCTTGGCCGCGGCGTCAGGCGGCAAGTTGGCGGGGGCCATCAGTCCGAACCAGGCGCTCACCGCATAGTCTTTGATGGTGTCGCCAATCGGCGGCACTTGGGGCGCCCTGCCGGCACGCCGTGCAGTGGTTACGCCCAGGCCCTTGAGCTTGCCACCGTTCATTTGGGCGACCGCGTTTCCAATGTCGGCAAACGCAAACTGGATCTGGCCCCCCATCAGGTCCGTCAGCGCGGGCGGGATGCTTTTGTAGGGCACGTTAATCGTGTCAAGGCCGGCCATTTGCGACACCATGGCCGCCGATACCAGCGATCCGGAGGAACCATGACCGTATGCCAGTTTGCCGGGATTGGCCTTGGCATAGGCGATGAACTGTTTCATGTCGTTGGCGGGAAAGTCCGGCTGCACCATCAGGATGAAGCCGGTTTCGCCGATCTTGCCAATCGGTGTGAAGTCTTTCACTGGGTCATAAGAGAGCTTTTTGTAGAGGCTCACGTTGGCCGCTTGCGTGGTGCTGGTGGTGACCAGAAACGTGTAGGGGTCACCCGCCGCAGCCTTCACGGCCTCGGCCCCCAGAATGCCGTTGGCGCCCGCCTTGTTGTCCACCGTAACGGTCTGGCCAAGTGCCTCGCTCATGCCTTGCGCGATGATGCGCCCGACCACGTCGGTAGCGCTGCCGGCGGAAAACGGCACGACAAAGCGCAGTGGTTTATTGGGGTAAGCGTCTGCGGCAAAAGCGCTTGTTGCGCCCAGCGAGACCAGCATAGTCAGGGCAACGGATTTCAGAAAAAGGCCAAGTCGTGGCTGCATGAAAGTCTCCTGTTTGTGCTTTGGATTACCGGGAGCAACTATATTGCTTTCGCAGTTCGATTAAACTCATAGTGCTTGTCGGGGCGCCCAAGACGAAAGTCGAGGCTGAGACCACGTGTGTGGAACCCGCTGAACCTGATCGGGGTTATTCCCGCGTAGGGAACAACGCAATACGGCCCCCATGCTTGCCAGTGCGCCAGCAGTCCCGGGAGCCCAGGCAGGCTCCAACCACTACCGGAGACTGCAATGACCAAAACCGCACTGACTGTTGACACCACCGACCTTGCCGGACGCATCACGCGCCAGCCATTTCCGGGCTCCAGCAAGATTTACCTCGACGGCCCACGCCCCGATATTCGTGTGCCGTTTCGCGAGGTCGCTTTGACCGACACACTGATCCAGAACGGTGATGGCGAGCCCCGCCGCGAACCCAATCCGGCGCTGCGCCTGTACGATTGTTCCGGCATTTATACCGACCCCAGCCAGCCGATCGACGTAACGCGGGGTTTGCCGGCCTTGCGCGCCAAATGGATTGAAGAGCGTCAGGATACGCAGGCGCTCTCGGGTATCAGCAGCGTCTATGGTCAGCAGCGTTTGCACGACAGCCGCCTTTCAGCGTTGCGTATGGCGCACTCTCCAGGTCCACGGCGCGCCAAGTCCGGCGCCAACGTGACGCAG
>CAIOLZ010000234.1 GCA_903859265.1 uncultured beta proteobacterium | reverse complement strand
GGTTTTTCTATCGGACTCGCGCACCAACGCCGGTTTGGACCAGATCAGCACCTTTCGCAAAATGATCGTCTATGAAAAGCCGGACGACCGTTTCATGGTCCTGCTGTCTGCCGGCAACCTGAGCATCTCGCAAAGCGTGCGTGAAATTTTGCAGGTCGAGCGCATCCGGGAAAGCGAGGGCGACGAAGACGTCACGATCTGGAATGCCAAAAGCATGTTCGATGCAGCGCGGGTGCTGGGTGCCGCGATTCGCCGTGTTCACGAACGCGATGCCGAGTCCCTGAAGCAAGCCGGGGTTGACTTCAATGTCTCCCTGATATTTGGCGGGCAGATCAAGGGCGAAGGCATGCGCCTGTTTCAGGTCTATGCGGCAGGAAACTTTATTGAAGCCACCCCCGAGACGCCTTACTTCCAGGTCGGCGAGTCCAAATACGGCAAGCCAGTACTCGATCGCGTGATTCAGCCCACTACGCCCCTTGACGAAGCCGCCAAATGTGCCCTGGTGTCAATGGATTCCACGCTCAAGTCCAACCTCTCGGTGGGCCTGCCGCTGGACCTGGTGGTGTACGAAGCCAACCAGTACCGCACTGACAAAGTGGTCTGCATCGACGAGCACAACCCCTACTTTCAAATGCTGCATGGCAGCTGGGGCCAAAAACTGCGCGAGGTCTTTGACAGCATCGAAGATCCGATGTGGACCGGCGGCGCAACGCAGGTGCCCCTGCTGGTGCCGACAGGCCGCAGCTTGCCCTTGCGCAAAATTTCCAACCCCGATGAGAAGTTGATTTAGAGGGTCAGACCGTAGCGCCCGACAGGAAGATTTGGCAGCACCTTGATTATTTTTTCACACGCCAACAGCTTCCCGGCGAGCACCTACCGGGTCATGTTCAAGAGCCTGCGTGCCCGGGGCTATACCGTCAAGGCGGTCGAAAAATTCGGCCATGACCCGCGCTATCCGGTTACCAACAACTGGCCGCATCTGGTGCAGCAGCTATCGGATTTTGTGCAGGCGCAAATTGACAAGACAGGACAAAAAGTCTGGCTGGCGGGCCATTCACTCGGAGGCATCTTGAGCCTGATGCTGGCGGTCAAGCGCCCGGAATTTACCAAGGGTCTGGTGCTGATCGATGCCCCGCTTCTGAGCGGCTGGCGATCCACTGCGCTTGAAATCATCAAGGGCACGCCCCTGTCGGGCTCGCTGCTACCGAGCCGCCTGAGTCGCCAACGGCGCACTTCATGGGACAGCATCGAACAAACCGTGGCCCACTTTCGCTCGAAGAAGGCATTCGCAAACTGGGACGATCAGGTCCTGCTGGACTACGCCACCTACGGCACCACCGAGCTGAATGGCCGGCGCAATCTGGCATTTGACCGTTCGGTAGAAACGGACATTTACAACACCTTGCCCGACAACCTTGACCAGCTCCTCAAGCGGCATCCCCTCAAGTGTCCAGCCACCTTCATCGGCGGCATTCACTCCTGGGAATCCAAAACCTTCGGCTTGTCCATGACCGAAAGACTGACCAAAGGTCGCGTCATCATGCTCGACGGCAGTCACCTGTTTCCCATGGAACGACCTGTCGCCACCGCTGCGGCGATCGAGACGGCCTTGCGCAACATGGGTAGCGCCAGCCATGATTAACGGACCTTCACAAAAGCACACGCCATGGCAACCAAAGACCCGACGCCCTGCGAAGCGCTGCAAGCACTGGAACATCAATTAGCGGCCCTGCGCAAGGAATACGAGGCGCTGCAAAAGCGCTATGAAGAACAGGCCGCCCGCAGCCAGGCCTGGCTTGCGCAACGTACCAGTGACATGGAGCGTGAAGCCCGCGATCTGCGCAAGGCACAGACACTGCAGAGCGCGTTTTACCGCATCTCGGAGAGTGCCACTGCGGGCCTGCCCTTCTTCGATTTTTTGAAGTCTGTCCATGCCCTGCTGGGAGAACTGATTTACGCCAAAAACTGCTATGTGGCGCTCTACAACGAGCAACGCAACACGCTGGATTTCCCCTATTACGTGGATGAAAAAGACGGTGAGGTATCACAGGCGTCCGACGTGCCCTACAAGGACGGTTTGACGGAGTACGTGCTGCGAACCGGGCAACCGCAATTGATTGACGCGCAGCGCTTCGCTGCGATGCGCGCGCGGGGCGAGCTGCGCGAAGCGTCGGGCGATTTGGGCTTCATGACCTGGCTGGGCGTGCCCATGCAAATTCATGGCACCGTGGCCGGCGTTCTTGTAGTGCAAAGTTACGAGGCTGGCGTTATCTACACCCAGGCAGATGCTGAAATTCTGTCCTTCGTCGGCAACCATTTCAGCAGCGCCATTGAACGCTACCAGGCCATTGATGCACTTAAAAATTCGGAGCGGCGCTACCGCTCGCTCATCGAAAACGTCGGCGTCGGCGTCGTTGTGGTGCAAGACGGGCGCATGGTTTATGCCAATCCAAGCCTGGTGCGCACCATCGGATACCCCCTGGAGTACTTGCTCAGTCAGCCTTTCACAGCCACGATCCATCCCGATGACGTTGCCGAAGTGGTTGAGCGCCACCAAAAGCGGCTAAGGGGTGAGACAGTGGCCAAAGAGTACGGTTTTCGCATCGTCACGGCCACAGGCGAGACCAGGTCACTTGAACTTTCCGCGGGCCTGATCGACTGGAACCAGCGCGCCGCGACCTTGATGTTCGTGGTGGACGCCACCGAACGTCTGAAAACCGCACAAGCCCAGCGCCTGGCCCTGCAAAAACAAATTGAACTGACGGATATGAAGTCGCGATTTATTTCGATGGCATCGCACGAATTTCGCACGCCTCTGGCGGCGATCCATGGTTCTGTTGAGCTGTTGCAGCACTATGACGATCGCATGCCAACGGATAAAAAGCGGGCCACCCTGCAGAAGATTGATGACGCCGTTGACCGCATGGTGCATATGCTGGAAAACGTCATGCTGATTGGCCGCAGCGACTCGGTGCATATGGAATTTAGGCCAAGACCATTGTCAATCACGCGCTTTTGCAAAGGCTTGCTTGACGAGTTGCGCGGCACTGCGGCGATCCACTTCGACGCGCTGAAATGGGCAGTCGAATTGCCGCCCGATGGGACTTTTTTTCTGCTGGACGACGCATTGATTCGCAACATTGTCGGCAACCTGCTCTCCAATGCGATCAAGTACACGCCAGACGGTGAATCGGTCGAGTTCATAATTCGCGAGGCCCAAGCCGGGGAACTTCACATCAGCGTGTCGGACCATGGAATTGGCATACCGGAGGAGGATTTGGACCAACTTTTTGTCAGTTTTCACAGGGCCAGCAACGTCGGAACGATTGCTGGAACCGGACTGGGCCTCTCCATTGTCAAAGAAGCCGTCTCGCACCATGGCGGCCGGATTGCGGTGACCAGCACCGTGGGTGAAGGCAGTTGCTTCACCGTCGCATTACCGGCACCGCGTTGCCGTGAAGACGGCAGTATTCCATGAAAATTCTGATCGCCGAAGACGACCCCTCGTTGCGCGAAAACCTGCAATGGATGCTTGAACTCGAGGGGTACACGGTCAGCGTTGCCTGTGACGGGCGGCAAGCGCTAGCCATGGCACTGCAGGAAAAGCACGATCTCGTGCTCACCGACGTGATGATGCCGCACCTCGACGGTTACGGACTGATCCAGGCCCTGCGCAGCCAGGCCAGCACATCGACAATACCCATTGTCATGCTGACCGCCAAAGCCGATCGCAGCGACGTGCGCGCCGGTATGAATTTGGGCGCCGATGATTACCTCACCAAACCTTACCGCCGCGACGAGTTGCTGGCCGCCGTACATGCCCGGCTGGCACGCAGTACAGCCCTGGAAGCCGAGTCGCAACGGCTGCAAAGCGAGGCTCGCGAAGCCCAGCAAATGGACGCCCTGACCGCCTTGCCGAGCAGGTCACTGTTTGGCAAACGGCTGGCCGCGTGCGTCGAACAGGCGACCTCTCAAGGCGGCAATGTGGGCGTCATCTGCCTCGGACTCGATGGATTTTCCAAAATCAACGACTCCCTCGGCGCGGTGGTGGGCGACAAGGTGCTGTACCAGGTAGCAAAGCGACTTCATTCGCACATGCAAATGCAATTGCAGCAGGATGAACACGACGCCGTGGCCCGATTAGGCAGCGATCTGTTCGCGGTTCAACTCAGCGCCGGGCACCTCGGTCTGGCAGATTTGGGAATGCACAGCGAGCGGCTTCAAAGCCTGCTCGCCAGGCCCTACGAGGTGGAAGGACACACCTTGTTCCTGACCGCCAGTGCAGGTGCCAGCGTGTATCCGCAACAGGCCGAAACTGCGCACGGGTTGCTGCTCAATGCAGAATCGGCGCTGCACAATGCCAAGCCCATGGGGCCTGGATCGGCCATGGTTTTTGATGCCGCCATGAACCAACAGGTTGCCCGGCGCCTTATGGTGCACAACGAATTGCACCGCGCACTGGAACGCGGTGAATTGCAGCTGCACTACCAGCCCCAGGTGCGTGTTCAGACCGGTGAACTGGTCGGCTTTGAGGCCCTTTTGCGCTGGCGGCACAGCAAGCTGGGCTGGATTTCGCCAGCCGAATTCATTCCCATTGCGGAGGAAAGTGGCGTAATCGTCAAGCTCGGTGAATGGGTCATGCGCACCGCAGCAGCGCAGGCGGCGCAATGGCGCACCCAAGGCCACGCGGAGTTCCGCATGGCGGTTAACCTGTCGGTGCGCCAGTTTGTGTCTGGCGACCTGAGCAATACGGTGGAAAGCGTGCTAAACGAAAGCGGCCTGCCACCCCACATGCTGGAGCTGGAAGTCACTGAAAGCCTCGCGCTACACAGCGTATCGACCACACTGAGCACACTGCATGCGTGCAAGGCCCTGGGCGTGAAGCTGGCCATGGATGACTTTGGCACAGGCTACTCCAGCCTGTCGTACCTCAAGCGTTATCCGCTGGACGCGCTCAAGATTGATCAGGCCTTCGTGCGCAACATCACCCGCGACGCGGGCGACGCCGCCATCACCCGCGCCATCGTGGCCATGGCCCACAGCTTTGGCATGTCAGTCATCGCCGAAGGCGTGGAGACGGTGGAGCAGCTTGGTTTTTTGCGCGGCCTGCACTGTGAAGAATTTCAGGGCTACCTGTTTAGCAAACCTGTACCCGCACACGAAGCCGAAAAATGCTTCGCCGGCTACATGCCCTTGATCGGTGCACTGGCGCGCCCTACCATAGTGCCCATTTGACAGAAAAGAATTCAACTACCAAGGGACACCATGACGATCCGATACACCACCGTTGCCGCCGTCCTGCCGGAAACAAAAATGCGGCTTTATCCGACCAAGGTGATCAACATCATTGGCGGGCCGGGCTGCGACAAATCGCTGTTTTCGGCCGTGATCGTTCTGCACCTGAACCTTCACAACAAAACTGTGGAGATCATCCCGGACTATGCCAAGTCACTGGTGTGGCAGCAAAATTTTGAAGTCCTGAAAAACCAGTATTTCATTGCCCAGCGGCAATTCGAAATGCTCAATTTGCTCGACGGTCAGGTGCAGTTCCTGATTACCGAATGCTCACTCCCACAGGTGCTTTACTACAACGAGAGCTATCCGGAGAATATTTGCGATATCGCCAAGACCCGCAAGCAGATTCTTGAATGGTACAAACAGCACGACAACATCAACATTTTTGTTGAGCGCGGTGACAAAAAGTATGTGCATACCGGGCGCTTTCAGGACGAGGAACAGGCCAGGGAGATCGACCGTGGCCTGCGCGGCATGCTGGTGCGCGAGGGGCTGCGTTACACCGCCCTGCCGCCCGACGTTTCTGCCATCAACGACTTTGCGAGCAAGCTTCTGGAGTAATTTTCCCGCCGCCTGGAAATCAATGGCATGCTTATTGCACAATATGCCCCATAACTTTCTCAAAAGCGGAGACACTGGCGGTCTGGTTAAGGTTTCCGGTTAGGAAAAGGCCCTATAGCCAACCTTCACAAATGGCGCTATGGTCCCGCCTGTGAAAAAGTTATTCACATTGTTTTAACTAAATTATTGGAGTTCTTTACTCATGAAATTTACAACCGTTGCCGTTGCAGCTTTCGCTCTCACTTCCGGTTTTGCCTTCGCGCAAAATGCGGTCGTAACCATTGGCCACGTTGGACCTACCAGTGGCGCTATCGCGCACTTGGGAAAGGACAATGAAAACGGCGCAATCATGGCCGTCGAAGAAATCAATGCGAAGGGCCTCGTCATCGGCGGTCAAAAAGTGACCCTGAAGTTGATGACTGAAGACGACGCTGCCGATCCAAAACAAGGCACTGCTGTTGCGCAGAAATTGGCTGATGCCAAGGTTGCAGGCGTGATCGGTCACCTCAACTCTGGTACCTCCATCCCTGCTTCCAAGATTTACAGCGATGCAGGCATCCCCCAGATCTCTCCCTCCGCCACCAATCCCAAGTACACACGCCAAGGCTTCAAAACCACCTTCCGCGTAGTGGCTGACGACACGCAACTCGGCGGCACGTTGGGCAAATATGCTGTCAATACGCTCAAGGGCAAATCCATTGCCGTGATTGATGACCGCACTGCTTACGGCCAAGGCGTCGCTGAAGAATTCAGCAAGGCAGTTGTCGCTTCCGGTGGTACTGTGGTTGCCAAAGAGTTCACCACCGACAAAGCCACTGACTTCAACGCAATTTTGACCTCCATCAAGGGCAAAAAGCCTGACGTGGTGTTCTTCGGTGGTATGGACGCTGTTGCCGGCCCCATGCTGCGTCAGATGAAATCCCTGGGCATCGTCGCGAAATTCATGGGCGGCGACGGCATCTGCTCCACCGAACTGGTCAAGCTCGCTGGCGACGCAGTGACCGACAACCAGGTCTTCTGCGCAGAAGCCGGTGGTGTTGAAAAAGGCAGCAAATACGAAGCTGCAAAAGCGGACTTCGAGAAGAAGTTCAAAGCCAAATTCGGTGTTGACGTTCAAGTTTACGCACCTTATGTGTACGACAGCGTGAACCTGATGGTTGCTGCCATGGTCAAGGCCGGATCTTCTGACCCGGCCAAGTATTTGCCTGTTCTGGCAGCTACCAAAGACTTCCAGGGCGTGACTGGCCCCATCTCCTTTGACTCCAAGGGCGACATCGTGGGCGGCGCTTTGACATTGCGCACCATCAAGGGCGGCAAGCTCGAAGAACTGGCTGTGATCCGTTAATCACTGCGGTTTTAGTCTGAAAACGCACCCTTCGGGGTGCGTTTTTTTTTGAATCAAGTGGAGGTCTAAAATTCGGTCCATGAGCCTCCCCAACGCCCCTGACAACGCCACATCCACCCGGCCGAGCAATTTTTTGCGGCAGATCATTGAAGCCGATTTGCAAAAAGGCACCTACGCGGCGCGCAAATGGGCCGGCAGTCCTGGCGACGCGGCGCACCATGCCTCAGGACAGCCTGACCCGGCGAAAATTCGCACCCGTTTTCCGCCCGAGCCCAACGGCTATTTGCATGTAGGG
>CAIOLZ010000233.1 GCA_903859265.1 uncultured beta proteobacterium | reverse complement strand
TCAACGGGTGCAGCAGACGGTTGGCGCCAATTACGTCACCCGCGTCGAGCAATCCAGCGATAGCCGGCACGTCCCGCGCCAGCGACTCTTCGAGCATAGTAAGCATTCCCAGCATTGCCTGCGCATCACCAATTTGCGACATGGCATGGTCAACGTCCAGATAAACGGGTTCTTGGTCAGGCAAAAGAGGCGGCATTCAGAACTCCAGAAATAGGCGCAAAGCAAGCACACCGGTGTGAAACTGTGCGCGCTCGAACCCGGGATTTTAGCCACTGCCCTGACATAATTCCGATCCATGAATCCCTATTTGTCTCGCCTGCAAGCCTACCCGTTTGAGCGCTTGCGTCAGCTTTTTTCATCAGTGACGCCCAATCCGGCGTATTCGCCGATCAGTCTGGGTATTGGCGAACCCAAACACCCCACGCCGCAATTCATCAAAGACGCATACTGTGCCGCGATACAGAACACGGCGGGCTTGTCCGGCTATCCGGCAACCACGGGCGAACCGGCGCTGCGCAATGCCATAGCACAGTGGTTTGAGCGGCGCTACGGGCTGCAAATCTCGGCAACAAGCCAGGTATTGCCGATCAACGGCTCACGCGAAGCCCTGTTCGCGCTGGCCCAAACCGTTGTCGATTCGGGTACGACGCCGGCAGGTGGTAACCCCCCTGCGCCTTATGTGGTCTGCCCCAACCCCTTCTACCAAATTTATGAAGGCGCAGCGTTCCTCGCCGGAGCGCAGCCCTACTTTGTCAATACACTGCCAGAGCGCAATTTTGCGCAGGATTGGGACAGCGTTCCGCATGCGGTCTGGAGGAACACGCAGCTGCTTTTCGTCTGCTCACCCGGCAACCCCGCGGGTGCTGTCATGCCGATCGACGAGTGGGAAAAACTGTTTGCCTTGAGTGACCAATTCGGCTTTGTCATTGCCTCAGACGAGTGTTACAGCGAGATTTATTTTCGCGAAGAACCGCCGCTGGGTAGCCTGCAGGCCGCAGCCATGTTGGGACGCCATGATTTCAGAAACCTGATTGCCTTTAGCAGCCTGTCCAAACGCAGCAATGTACCGGGGATGCGCAGCGGTTTTTGTGCCGGTGATGCTGCACTGATCAAGCAATTTTTGCTCTACCGCACCTACCACGGCAGCGCGATGAGCCCGGTCGTGCAGTCAGCCAGTACCGCCGCCTGGAATGATGAGGCCCACGTTGTGGAAAACCGCGCCCAATACCGTGCCAAATTTGCGCAAATAACCCCCATGCTGGCCGAAGTGCTGGACGTTGCTTTGCCCGACGCCGGCTTTTATCTTTGGGCAAAGGTCAAGGGCAGCGACACGGAGTTCGCGCGCGACTTGCTGGGTACTTACAATGTGACCGTCTTGCCGGGCAGCTACCTGGCGCGGGAAACCCCCGCCGGTAATCCAGGAGCCGGAAGAATTCGAATGGCGCTGGTAGCCCAGACCGATGAATGCCTTGAAGCCGCCCAGCGCATTGTGCAATTTGTGAAATCAAGAAGTTAGACCTGAAAATAAAGCATCAACCCATGACACAACAACTCCAATCCATCATTGACGCCGCTTGGGAAGACCGCGCGAATATTTCTGTCAAATCCGCCTCCAGGGAACTCACCGAAGCCGTTGAGCATGTGATCGCCGGCCTGAACTCGGGCAAATTGCGGGTTGCAACCCGTGAAGGTGTCGGTCAATGGACTACGCACCAATGGATCAAGAAAGCAGTTCTGCTGAGCTTCCGTCTGAAAGACAATGCCGTCGTGAAAGCTGGCGACCTTGGTTTTTACGACAAAGTGCAAACCAAATTTGCGCACCTGGACGACGAAGCGATGAAGGAAACAGGGGTGCGTGTGGTGCCACCGGCTGTCGCCCGTCGTGGAAGTTACCTCGCCAAGGGCGTGATTCTGATGCCCTCGTATGTCAACATTGGCGCGTACGTCGATGAAGGCACCATGGTGGACACTTGGGCAACCGTGGGTTCTTGCGCCCAGATTGGCAAAAACGTGCACCTCAGCGGCGGAGTGGGCATCGGCGGCGTGCTGGAGCCGGTCCAGGCCAATCCGACCATCATTGAAGACAACTGCTTCATCGGGGCGCGCTCCGAAGTCGTTGAAGGTGTAATCGTTGAGGAAAATTCGGTGATTTCGATGGGCGTTTACATCGGCCAAAGCACCAAGATATATGACCGTGCAACCGGCACCGTCACGTATGGCCGTATCCCCTCCGGGTCGGTCGTGGTGTCGGGCAACCTGCCGAGCGCAGACGGCAAATACAGTTTGTACTGTGCAGTGATTGTCAAGCGCGTTGATGCCCAAACCCGGGCAAAAACGTCGCTCAATGATTTGCTGCGCGACTGAAACGCCCCGCTGTCGGGGATTGAAAGGCTGAGCCATGTCAACTACCAGCACGCCAGGAACCATGGACCGAATTCTTCGCCTGATGAGCGAAAAAAAGGCGTCGGACGTTTATCTTTCGGCCCACGCGCCAGCCATGATCAAAATCAATGGCCAGTGCGTACCGATCAACAGCCAGATACTGGCGCCGGACGCCCCCAAAAACCTGCTGGCCGAAGTGCTTCCCCCGGAAAAAATGGCCCAGCTCGAGGCCGATGGTGAGTTGAACATGGGCTTTCCTCTGGCGGGCGTCGGGCGCTACCGCGTCAGTGCCATGCGTCAGCGCGGCACGATCGCCGCCGTGATTCGCTACATCATGGTGGATATTCCATCGCTCGCTGAACTGTCTGTGCCGCTGATGCTGGGTGATCTCATCATGGAAAAGCGCGGGCTGATTTTGATGGTCGGCTCCACGGGTGCCGGAAAAAGCACCACGCTCGCCTCGATGATGGAATACCGCAATGAAAACCAGGCCGGCCACATCCTGACGATCGAGGACCCGATTGAATTCCTATTCAAAAGCAAAAAGTCGGTCGTCAACCAACGTGAGATCGGTACCGACACAGAATCCCTGCAAGTTGCACTGAAAAATGCGTTACGGCAGGCACCTGACGTGATTCTGATTGGTGAAATCCGCGACCAGGAAACCATGTCCGCGGCCCTGGCCTATGCCCAGTCCGGACATCTGTGCCTGGCTACGATGCACGCCAATAACAGCTATCAGGCCCTCAACCGGATCCTGAGCTTCTACCCGGTTGAAGTCAGGGCAACCCTGCAGGGAGACTTGGCGTCGGCGCTCAAGGCAGTGGTATCACAGCGGCTGCTGCGTACAACGGTTGGCACCCGCACGCCTGCGGTCGAGATTTTGCTCAACACCAAGCTCATTTCCGAACTGATTGAAAAAGGCGATTTTTCCGCAGTCAAGGAGTCGATGGAAAAGTCGATGGCCGAGGGCTCGCAAACCTTCGAGCACGATATTGCCAGGCTGATCGTGGGTGGCATCGTGGACCGCAAGGAGGGCCTGGCTTACGCCGACTCCCCGACCAACCTGATGTGGCGCATGCAAAACGATTTCACCCGTAAAGTGGCGCCGGTTGCAACGCCGGAAGAGGATGAAGAGGCATCGTTCACGGAGATCACGCTGGACGTAAAAAATTGATGTCCCAAACACTGCAGCTCGCCGAACATCTCATTTCACTACCCTCCGTCACGCCGCTCGATGGCGGTTGCCAGGCCGTCATCGCAGCCCGTCTGAAAGCGATGGGGTTCGACTGTGAAACCATCGAAAGTGGTCCGGAAAGTTTCAGGGTTACCAATTTATGGGCCAAACGCCGTGCCGGTGCGCATGGAAACGCGACCGGCGCGCAATGCAAAACATTGGTATTTGCGGGCCATACGGACGTGGTCCCAACCGGTCCGCAGGAGCAGTGGCGCAGCGCGCCTTTTGTTCCAACGCACCACGACGGAAAACTGTTTGGGCGCGGCGCCAGTGACATGAAAACGTCCCTTGCCGCTTTTGTCGTAGCGATTGAAGAATTTCTCGCATCGCATCCGCAGCCCGCTCTGAACCTGGCCCTGCTGCTGACCAGTGACGAAGAAGGGCCTGCCACCGATGGTACGGTGGTGGTCTGCAAAACGTTGAAGGAACGTGGTGAAACGCTGGACTACTGCATCGTTGGCGAACCCACCTCGGTGGAGAAAACCGGCGACATGATCAAAAACGGGCGCCGTGGCAGCATGAGCGGGCAACTCACCGTCAAAGGTGTGCAAGGCCACATCGCCTACCCGCATTTGGCTAAAAACCCAATTCACTCCGTGGCGCCGGCCCTGGCGGAACTGACCGGGATTGAATGGGATGCTGGCAATGCGTTTTTCCCGCCAACCACCTGGCAAGTCAGCAATATTCATGGCGGAACGGGTGCCGGCAACGTCATTCCGGGCAGCGTGGTGCTGGATTTCAATTTCCGCTTTTCAACCGAGTCCACGCCGCACACCCTGCAATCGCGGTTGACCCAGATTCTGGACAAACACGGTTTGGACTACAGCCTGGTATGGACCGTTGGCGGACTGCCCTTTCTGACGACGCCCGGGCCGCTGGTAGATGCGGTGCGTAGCGCCATCCGGCTTGAAACCGGCATTGAGACACAGTTGTCCACTACCGGGGGCACCAGCGATGGCCGCTTTATTGCGCAAATTTGCCCCCAGGTGATTGAGCTGGGCCCGCCCAACGGCACGATTCACAAGATCAATGAATACGTGGCTCTGGCGGACATAGAGCCTTTGAAAAACATATACCGCCGCACACTTGAGATGTTGAATGCGCAGGCAGCACAATGAACCTGCGGGCTCTGGTCGCGTCCATGGCGCAACGTCTGGTGGACGCCAATGTTGCATTCGGGCACGGAACCACCAACGCGCAGGATGAAGCAGCCTGGCTGGTGCTCTGGAGCATGGGTTTGCCCCTGGATACCCAGGACTATGCGGGCACAGTCAGCGCGGCCCAGCAAGCCGCTGCACTGGCGCTGATCGAGCAACGCATCCGCTCACGCAAACCGGCCGCCTATCTGACACGGGAGGCCTGGTTGCAGGGGTTCGCGTTTTATGTGGACGAGCGCGTCATTGTTCCGCGTTCGCTGATTGCAGAGTTGCTGGTTAATGGCAGCATCGACTACTGGCTGCGGGAGTCAACCCGGCAGGTGCTCGACCTGTGCACCGGCAATGGTAGCCTGGCCGTTATCGCTGCCAGCGTTTTCCCGGAGGTTCTGGTGGACGCCGCTGACATCTCTGGGGACGCGCTGGCGGTAGCCAAAATCAACATCGACAAGCATGGCCTGGGCGAGCGCATCGCTTTGATCGAGTCCGACGCAATGGCTGCGCTCCTCACGGGCAGCGGTGAACCCAAGACATACGATCTCATCATTTGCAATCCGCCCTATGTCAATGCCCAGAGCATGGCGACATTGCCGCCCGAATACCTGCTCGAACCGCACATTGCGCTCGACGGCAATCAGGGCGGTGGCAGCGATGGCATGGATTTCATTCGCAGCTTGCTAAACGGAGTGGCCCGTCACATGAATCCGGGCGCGGTCCTTTTGCTGGAAATCGGCAATGAGCGATCCTTTTTTGAAGCCGCATTTCCAAAACTGGAGGTGGTCTGGCTGGAAACCAGCGCAGGAGAAGATCAGGTATTGCTGATCCCGCGCGAAGCACTGAACCCATGATTACTTTGAAAAATGTCACCTTGCGCCGCAGTGCCAAGGTTTTGCTCGATGGCGCCTCCGTAACGCTGAACCCAGGGGAAAAGGTAGGACTGGTAGGCCGCAATGGCGCAGGCAAATCGTCCCTGTTTGCGCTGTTCAACGGCAACCTGCACGAAGACGCAGGCGAGTACTACATCCCGACCCAGTGGCGCATGGGCCAGGTCGCGCAGGACATGCCGGAGACCGACCAGAGCGCCACCGAGTTCGTGGTGGAGGGTGACACGGTTTTGAACGCCGCGCGCATCGAAGTCGCTGCCTCGGAGGCGACCGACGACTATGACCGCATGGCGCACGCCTACATGGCTTTGCACGATGCGGGCGAACACGACGCGGCCTCGCGCGCCCAGGCGCTGATCCTCGGACTGGGTTTTAAAAGCAGCGAACTCGAACGCCCGGTCAACAGCTTTTCAGGCGGTTGGCGCATGCGTCTGCAACTGGCACGTGCGCTGATGTGCCCCTCTGATTTGCTGCTGCTCGATGAACCCACAAACCACCTGGATCTGGACGCGCTGGTCTGGCTGGAGGCCTGGCTCAAAAAGTACGAAGGCACGATGATCGTTATCAGCCACGACCGCGAGTTTCTGGACGCAGTAACCACTGTGACGCTGCACATCGATGCCGGCAAACTGGTGCGCTACGGCGGCAACTACAGCAAGTTCGAGGACATGCGTGCCGAACAAATGGAGCTGCAACAAAACGCCTTTTCCAAGCAGCAGGACAAAATTGCGCATCTGCAAAAATTCATTGCGCGATTCAAGGCCAAAGCCAGCAAAGCCAAGCAAGCCCAAAGTCGGGTCAAAGCCCTGGACCGCATGGAAAAAATTGCGCCGCTCCTGAGTGAGGCCGATTTCACCTTCGAATTCAAGGAACCCGCCAACCTGCCCAACCCCATGCTGTCCATGCAGGGCGTCAGCTTTGGCTATCCGCCGCCCGAAGAGGCACCGATTGGCACCGGCCCGACGGTAATTGTTCAAAATGTGAGCCGCTCGGTGTTGGCGGGACAGCGCATCGGCATTTTGGGTGCCAACGGCCAGGGCAAATCGACCTTGGTCAAAACCGTGGCACGCGACCTGCAACCCTTGGGTGGCGAGGTGACCGAAGGCAAGGGCCTCAATATTGGCTACTTTGCTCAACAGGAACTCGACGTTTTACGCCCTGCGGATACCCCGCTGGAACACATGATTCGCCTGGTCAAGGACTTGACCGCGCTCGGTAAAATTGCCGGCCAGGCTACCCGGGAACAGGATTTGCGCAGCTTTCTGGGCACTTTCAATTTCAGCGGTGACATGGTCAAACAAGCCGTTGGCAGCATGAGCGGCGGGGAAAAAGCGCGCCTGGTACTATGCATGATCGTGTGGCAACGCCCCAACCTGCTCTTGCTCGACGAGCCCACCAACCACCTGGATTTGGCCACGCGAGAAGCACTGAGCATGGCGCTCAATGAATTTGAAGGCACGGTGATGCTGGTAAGCCATGACCGTGCACTGCTGCGGGCCGTCTGCGATGAGTTCTGGATGGTTTCGCGTGGAGGCGTATCGCCCTTTGATGGTGACTTGGACGACTACCAGAAATACCTGCTCGATGAGGCCAAGCGTCAGCGCGAACTTGCCAAGGAAGAAGCCAGGGCCGGGGCCGTCAAAGGGAAGGCCGAACCTCCGCCACCCGCCAGGCAAGAGCCCGCTGCCAAAGCATCCGCAGACCAGATTCGCGCCTGGAAAAAGGAACTGCAATCTATTGAAGCCCGCATGGAAGCCCTCAATACGGAAGGTGCGGCGATGGAATCCAAACTGGCCACCAACCCCCACCCTTCTGAGATTGCTGAAGCCGGCAAACGGTTGAAACTTGTCAATAACGAGCTGAAGGCGCTGGAAGACCAGTGGTTGGCACTGTCAGCAAATCTGGAGTGAGGGTCGGCCGGCTCTGGCCGGCCGGGAGCTACACGATCGTGAACTGCACGGTTGGAACGCTGGCATCGGCAAACGACGCGCCCAGAGCGAGTTCCCCCTTGCCGTGCAGAACGCATTCCTCGCGTCTGAGCAAAACGTCGGATCCCTGGGAATTTCCAAAGCGGACCCAGCTGCCATAGCTGCTGACATCCACAAGAACGACGCTGCCGTTGCGCCACTCCAGACGCGCATGGGTGCGCGATACACGGGGATCATTGACCACAAAATCCACGTTTCGCACGCGGCCGATATGCACTGGCAAATCAAAAGATCGAAACATCTTGGTCGTTCCGTTCCAGCTCAGGGAAACGCTTCGGCCCAGCGAATCCGCTTCGCCACTCAACAGAACAGGGTCGATATCGCCCTGCATCGTCAAGAACTCGGAAGCCTCCTCCTCGCGCCACTCGATTTGCTGCACGATGCAAGGTTCCGCGCGGCCACGAATGTTGATCGGGCCCAGGGTGCGAAACGTCACGTTCTGATCTTCTTTGCATTCCTTCAAACTGATTGCACTGGCCCAAATCTGGTTGGGCCCGCACAGGTCGCACAATCGCGCCGCAACATTGACAGCGTCACCGTAACAGTCACCCGCAACAATTTCCACATCACCGCTGGCCAGACCAATTCGAATCGGCATTCCCGTCCCCGCGGGCTGCCGAACCATTTGCTTGAAATGCCCTCTCTGAAGCTCAACAACGGCCTTTAGGGCCAGGTTGCTATCCGTGAAAATCGCAAGCACACCGTCTCCAAGCGTCTTGACAACGCGCCCACCCTGACGAACCACTTGCGCGGCAATGGCATTCGTGATTTTGGTAACCGCTTCGGTGGCGCGGGCGTTCCCCATGGCCTCAAACACCGCAGTGCTTCCATGTATGTCTGTAAAAACTACGGTAGCCTGTACACCCATTGTGAATTGATTCCTGTCCCTCTAGGGTCTGAGTTTAGGGCATTGCCTTAGCGTGGCAAATGTCCCCAGGCCAATAAAACATCACGCCCTTCACAGACCAGGTCAACCGGTGCGCCAAACGGCAACAGCACCTTGGTTTGCACGTGGCCGTAGGGCAGATTCGTAATTACCGGCACGCCAACCTTTCCCTGCAACCATCGGACCACGCTTTTCAGATTGAATCCCCGATCATGCGCAGTCAGCTTGTATTCGGTAAATTGACCCAACAAAACAGCTTTTTGCCTGGCCAAAACGCCTGCGTGCAGCAACTGCGTCAGCATGCGTTCCACGCGGTAAGGCGGCTCTGACACATCTTCCAGAAACAAAATTCCGTTGCGTATATCCGGCCAATAAGGTGTGCCTAGCAGGGACACTAGCACAGCAAGGTTACCACCCCACAGCCTTGCGTTGGTGGTGTGCTGCGCCTGGGCTACCGGTATTGGTTGACGCCACCCGGCCCCCTCGCCTTGGCCGACCAACATATCGTCAAAACACGCTTCCATGATGTCGTCGGGCTCAGGCTGCGCCCCGAAACCCTCACACAAGGCCGGGCCGGCCCAGCTGACCGCTCCGGTCTTGGCAAAGAGCGCCATCTGAAAAGCCGTGAAATCGCTGATTCCGACAAATTGCGTACCCTTGTGAATGGCCTTTGCCACCGCTTTGTAGGGAATCTGGTCCAGTATTCTGGTCAGTCCGTAACCACCGCGAGAGATCAGAGCGACATCGGCCCCACTCGCTGCGGCTCGCCCAATTGCAGCGATGCGGGTGGCGTCGTCACCGGCAAAGCGGGTAGCACTCCTGAGCGCATCAACGTCAATTTCAACGGTGTGCCCGAGGGCCTGAAGCCGCTTCACGCCGCGGCGGAAGGCCGCCCTGTCCCGCACGGCGCCCGATGGGGAGTAGATGTAGATATGTTTTGCCACGCTGGAATTATCCATTGCTGAAAACATCCAGCGCTTTCCTTGCAATGGAAGCCCCATATTCCTGAACGAAGTGCCCTGCTTGCGGCAAAACCAAAGGTTGCGGGCAGTTCCTGATCAGTTGGCGAAGCGCCATCATGGTTTCGAGGCCAAAAACCGGGTCCGCGGCACCGACCGCCATCAACGATTTTCCGGCCCATTGTTCGCGCCAGAATTCACGGGCCAATCTGGAAATTGCAGCGCCTTGCGCTTCAGGATGGTCAGGCACCAGCCGGGGAAACGCACGCAATGCTGCACGGTGGCCAGCGTCTGGAAATGGTGCGGCGTAGGCGGCACATTCGGCCTCGCTGAGCTGCGGGTTGCCACGTTGGAAAAGTCGCGCAATGTCAAAGTGAGGGGATTTTTCGCACATCTTTCTCCAGGCCAAAAAGCCGTCTGGCAACGGCGCGTCTCCGGTAGCCAGTTGGGTGTTCATGACCAGCAACCCGGCATAACGCCGCGGCTGCGCCAGCGGCAGCGTCAACCCCAGTAGTCCGCCCCAATCCTGCACGACCAGCACCACATTGTTCAAATCCAGCCGTTCCACAAGTTCAAGCAAATACTGGCGATGAAAATCAAACTGGTGATGCGCCTCGTGCTTGGGTTTGTCGCTCTTTCCGAATCCAATCAAGTCAGGTGCCACGACGCGGTGGCCAGCCTGGGTCCAGACCGGGATCATCTTGCGGTAAAGGTAACTCCACGCCGGATTCCCGTGCAAACACAAATAGGTAGATGCGCCATTCACCGGGCCATCAACGCTATGTGCACCTTCGTCCAGGTAGTGCAGCCGCAAGCCTGCCAGGGTTGGCAAATCATCCAGGTAGCGTGCCTGCCAGGGGTAATCCTGCAAATCTGCAAAGCGCGCCTGCGGTGTGCGCACCGCGTCTTCTCGCAAGGGCCAAAGTCTTGCCCGCTGGCGGTTTCGCAC
>CAIOLZ010000232.1 GCA_903859265.1 uncultured beta proteobacterium | reverse complement strand
TCCGTCGTCTTTGGCGACGATGCTGGCAAGTTGGAACCCTGAGAATTCTTAGCGGTGAAAGTCGCCATGGTGGTGTTCAATTCGCTGGCTGTGACAAAGGGGGTTGACGCGTGCTTTGGGGGATGACGTTATTTTTTGTATGAATCAGGGACATCGGTGTGAGGGTAGCCGAAAATTTCTCATAACGCCAGTGTCACGTTAACTATCCGCGACTTCCAAAGCCAAGCTTGCGTTCAAGATTTTGAACACCCTACCCTGCCCAGCGATCGGCAACAGGGCATGGTGGCAAATCCTGCCAACAACATGTCCTCGTGCAGCACCACCGAATGTGAAAAGTGCCACGGATGTGGACTCGGAACCGGTAAGGCGCCACTCAAGGCGACTGTTCGCATCTATCCACATACCGGACCTCATACATAATCGACCGCCCCTGATTAGCAGGGCAGTATGCGCAAGTGCCAACTGACCCCCGGGGTGAATTGGAAAATCGGGGAGGTGGTTTAGATCCGCTAAGCCCCGATGCTTGATGGACGACAGTTCAAAACGGGGAAATCATGGAAAGTCTGCAAGACGAGAATTTTGATAACGCGGCGAATGCATTTTGCGATGCGGACCGGCGGGCCGTTTACCAAGCCATCCACACGCGCCGCGACGTGCGAAGCGAATTTCTGCCAACTCCAGTGCCCGACGCTTTGCTGGCCCGTCTGCTCATGGCGGCCCACCACGCGCCATCCGTTGGCTTCATGCAGCCATGGAATTTTCTGGTGGTACGGTCCCCTGCCGTCAAACAAAAGGTGCACGACGCATTCAAGGTAGCCAATGAAGAAGCCAGGCTACTTTTTCCGGACCGCAAAAGAGATCTCTACAGCAACCTAAAGCTCCAGGGCATTCTGGACGCGCCCATCAATCTGGCCGTGACCTGTGACCGCAAGCGCAGCGGACCCGTGGTGCTGGGGCGCACCCACATGCCCGCAATGGATCTTTACAGCAGCGTATGCGCGGTGCAGAACTTATGGCTCGCGGCGCGCGCTGAAGGGGTCGGCGTCGGTTGGGTCAGCATATTTCACGAAGATGCGTTACGGGAAGCGCTGGCCATTCCGGCCGATATTGTTCCCATCGCCTACCTGTGCATCGGTTATGTGAGCCATTTCGGCGACAAACCAGCGCTGGAGACGGCCGGTTGGCTACCCCGCCTGGCCGTCGAGGACCTCGTCTTCGAGGACCAATGGGGCAACACCAGCGCGCAGGGCAACCACGCGCTGCTCAAAAACCTTCACGCGCTGGCCGAATTGGAACGCACTGACCCCTAAGGGTTCAGAGAGCAGGATTAACAGTCCTGCTGAAATTCAAAAAATGCCCCTTGTAAGCCTCTCCCGTGGCCTGATGCGCGCTTGCCCGCCGTAGGTCCGCAATGTAGCCTTGGGATTGCATGCAACGCACAAATGCATTGCGGTAACCGCGGTCAGGATCCACCACGATGACATCAGCACGCACGGTGGCATGGCGC
>CAIOLZ010000231.1 GCA_903859265.1 uncultured beta proteobacterium | reverse complement strand
TAATCAGTGGTTTTCGAAAATTGCAGTTTGGTTGGTGATTGCCCTGGTGCTTTTCACCGTGTTTAAGCAGTTTGATGCCCGCGGTACATCGAGTGCCGGCATGTTGGGTTATTCGGATTTTCTGGAAGAAGTCCGCAATAAAAATATCAAGACCGCTGTCATTCAGGAAGGGCAAAACGGCACCGAAATTATTGCTGTGACCAAGGATGACCGCAAAGTCAAAACCACGGCAACCTATCTGGACCGTGGTCTGGTCGGTGACTTGATCAACAACGGCGTGAAGTTTGACGTCAAGCCCCGCGAAGAGGGCTCGCTGCTGATGACGTTGCTGGTGAGTTGGGGCCCGATGCTGCTGCTCATTGGTGTTTGGGTGTATTTCATGCGGCAAATGCAAGGCGGTGGCAAGGGCGGGGCGTTCAGCTTTGGCAAGAGCAAGGCCCGTTTGCTGGACGAAAACACCAACACCGTGACCTTCGCTGATGTTGCCGGGTGTGACGAGGCCAAGGAAGAGGTGAAGGAAGTCGTTGATTTCCTCAAAGACCCTGCCAAATTCCAGAAGCTCGGCGGTCGCATTCCCCGTGGGCTGCTTTTGGTAGGCCCTCCCGGGACCGGCAAAACCTTGCTGGCGAAATCGATTGCCGGCGAAGCCAAAGTGCCGTTTTTCAGCATCTCCGGTTCCGACTTTGTGGAAATGTTCGTGGGCGTGGGTGCGTCCCGCGTGCGCGACATGTTCGACAACGCCAAAAAGAACGCACCTTGCATTATCTTCATTGACGAAATTGATGCAGTGGGCCGCCAGCGTGGCGCGGGTCTGGGCGGTGGCAATGACGAGCGTGAACAGACCTTGAACCAGATGCTGGTGGAGATGGATGGCTTCGAGACCAACGTCGGCGTGATCGTGGTCGCCGCAACCAACCGGCCCGACATTCTGGATGCCGCGTTGTTGCGGCCCGGGCGGTTCGACCGGCAGGTGTATGTGACCCTGCCTGATATTCGTGGGCGTGAGCAGATTTTGAATGTGCACATGCGCAAGGTTCCTTTGGGTCAGGACGTCAGCCCCAGCGTGATTGCCCGTGGCACGCCCGGCATGAGCGGCGCAGACTTGGCCAATTTGTGCAACGAAGCAGCGCTCATGGCTGCCCGGCGCAATGCCCGTTTGGTGGATATGCAGGATTTTGAGAAAGCCAAAGACAAAATCCTGATGGGCCCCGAGCGCAAGAGCATGGTCATGCCTGAGGGTGAACGCAAGAACACGGCTTACCATGAATCGGGCCATGCCTTGATTGGCAAGATGCTGCCCAAGTGCGATCCGGTGCACAAGGTCACCATTATTCCGCGCGGGCGTGCGCTGGGTGTCACCATGAGTTTGCCGGCGCAGGACCGCTATTCCTACGACAGCGAATACATGCTCAACCAGATCAGCATGTTGTTTGGAGGGCGCATTGCAGAAGAGGTTTTCATGAATCAGATGACGACTGGCGCCAGCAATGACTTTGAACGCGCGACGCAAATCGCCCGTGACATGGTCACACGCTATGGCATGACAGATGCGCTGGGTCCTATGGTGTATGCGGAAAACGAGGGCGAAGTGTTTCTCGGACGCTCGGTGACCAAGACCACCAGCATGAGTGAGCAGACCATGCAAAAGGTGGACGGCGAAGTGCGGCGCATTATTGACCAGCAATACGCATTGGCCCGCAAGCTGATTGAAGACAACCAGGACAAGATGCATGCAATGGCCAAGGCTCTGCTGGAGTGGGAAACCATTGACAGCGACCAGCTCGATGACATCATGGCCGGCAAGGACCCCCGTCCGCCCAAAGACTGGACGCCTCGCACCCCGAGTTCCGGCGGTGGAGACAGCGGCGGCGCCCCAGCAGTGGCCGTGGACCCGGCGCCAACGGCGGCCTGAATATCGCGGCTGTTGCCGGTTTTGGAAAACTTAGAAGCGGGGCGTTGTGCCCCGTTTTTCATGGAATTTTTCTTCCCCTCACTTGCTTCATGTATTGGCAAACATCCCGCTACCAGATTGACCTGACCACGCCAAAGGTGATGGGCATTGTCAACGTGACTCCAGATTCATTTTCCGACGGTGGCCAACACGCCTCGCTCGCCGCTGCAGTGGCCCATTGCGATCGGCTGGTTCATGACGGTGCCGATATTCTGGATATCGGCGGTGAATCGACCCGACCTGGCGC
>CAIOLZ010000230.1 GCA_903859265.1 uncultured beta proteobacterium | reverse complement strand
TTCCGGATCGACAAAACGCACCGACAACACGACTGCATGCACCGCGATGGATGCCCCAAGAGCGAATTGCAGTGTGCTGAATTTTCGGAAGTTCACTGGGTCGGATTATCGCCAGACGGGACGGTGGTTTCGGTGACATCCACAGCGATGGCAATCGGGCCGGCCATGTCCTCATCGCCGTCGCCTTCTTCAAGCGCTTCATTGCCACCGTTGGCGCTGTCCGCGGCATCGACTTTGGCAGCGTCGAGCCGCTCCAGCAGCGTGCCTTGCACGTCGAGTGTGATCAGGTCGATGTCACCGAGTTTGACGCGCACCCGTGCATTGCGCGGCAGGCCCTGCGCACCGACCACCGGCAGCACCAGTGGCAGGTCTTGCGCACGCAGCAGGTTGTCCTTGAACACGGTGCCCACAAGTTCAGTCAGGCCATGTTGTTGCACATAGCGCAGCGTCCAGAAGCGCTCCATGGCGGACTGGTAGCCGTTGTAGGCGCTGTAGGCGGCGTCGAAGCTGCTGATGATGGAAAACAGTTCGGCATCCTTGGGTTTGAAAGGCGCCGCCAGTGCTGCCGTTTTGCCATGGCGCGCACAGGCAATGATTTGCCACTGGTTGACCAGATCGGTGTAGCGGCGCAAAGGCGAGGTGGACCACGCATAGCACTTCACGCCGATGCCGGCATGCGGCAGGGCCTTGGTGCCCATGCGCACTTTGACGCCAGGTGCCAGCGACGCCTGACTGCGGTAAATGCCGGGCACGCCCATCTCATGCATCCATTGCCCCCAGGTGCTGTTGGCCAGAATCATGGCTTCGGCAACGATCAAGTCGAGCGGTGCGCCGCGCTGACGCACGCTGATGACTACTGTCTCATCACCCTGCGGCTCGCTGCCTGACGGGGCATCGCTGCGCAGCTTGAAGTTGTAATCCGGCCGGTTGAAGGTCTCAGGTTTGCCACGCACCACTTCGCGTTTGGCTTTGAGGTCGCGTGCCAGACGGTACAGAAAACCCAGCTGGGCCTGCAGTGCGGGCAAGGGCTGTGGAACGGATGATCCGGCCGCATCCACCGCACCTTGCAGCCAGTCCTCGGTGACCACCGCATCGAGCTGATCGTGGCGCAAGTTGTGGGCAATGGGCACACTCTCGAGCCGGGTTTGGGTGCCGGTGATCTCCAGTGTGGCTTCGTCGAGCGTGACATAGAGTGATACCGCCGGGCAACTGCGTCCTTCCTGCAGCGTGTAGGCCTGCACGACGTCGTCCGGCAGCATGGTGACTTTGTAGCCTGGCATATACACGGTTGACAGCCGCGCCCGGCCCAGCGCATCAACCGGGCTGCCCGGCGCGATGGCCAGTCCCGGTGCAGCAATGTGGATGCCCAGCGTCACCGTGCCGCTGCCCAGTCCCTGTACCGACAGGGCATCATCGATTTCGGTGGTCTGCGAATCGTCGATCGAGAACGCCTGCACGGATGCTTCCGGTAAGGTCTCGGAAATGGCAGGTGCCTTGATGGCGGCAAAGCCCGTGCCCTTGGGGAAGTTTTCCAGCAGAAAGCGTTGCCAATGGAAGCGGTAGGGAGAGCGGATGGCGCCTGCCTTTTGCAGCAGTTCCAGGGGCGCAATGTGGGTGGCGCGCGATGCGTCCACCACGGCTTTGTATTCGGGCGCGTTTTTGTCCGGTTTGAACAGGATTTTGTACAGATGGTCCTGAATCGTGGCGGGGCATCGGCCTTCGGACAGTTCGGTCGCCCAGTGCGCAATTTGCTCGGTCAGAAGCCGCTTTTTCTCGATCGCCGCCAGTGCCTGCACAATGACCTCGGCGGGCGCTTTGCGAAAGCGGCCTTTGCCGGCGCGGCGGAAGTAGTGGGGTGCTTCGAACAGGCGATACAGCATGCCCGCTTGCTGCTCCAGCGTCGCCTGGGCTGAAAAATAATCTCGCGCAAGTTCGGCAAAACCGAACTCCTCGTCCGGTGAAAATTCCCACGCCATTTCAAGCTCGATCGTTTCGGCGACCGCCTGTGCCGCAGCGATCAGAGATGCCGGGGCGGGCTTGTCGAACTTGATGAGAATGTTGGCGCCCTTGACCTTGACGCGTTTGCCGGAATCCAGCTCCACCTGCGCAGAGGACTCGGCCTCCGACAGCACCCGACCGGCCATGAATTTTCCGGCTTCTTCAAACAATACATACATTTGCAGGATTGTCCCAGACTGGGCGGGGGCAGGCTAAAAAGGGTGCTTGCGGGAGCCCCCGCGCCGCTTTTTAACGCACCGCCGGCGCTATTTCGAGCGTCTGGGAGACGCCGGACTGCATGTCAGCGCCCAGACGCGCAGTGCGCGGCGCCACCGATTGCAGCACCAGGCCCGGCTCCACCACACTGCCTACTGCAAAGCTTTTGGGTGGTTTGCCGTCCACCGCGATGATGGCCGAGCCGCTGCCGCCGGAACGCGCCACCACGCCGATCAGGTGGAAACGGGCCACCTGCGCGCCGCTGCCCGGCGCTGCCCGCGCCGCATCCGGGCTTTCGCCGCCCAGCATCTGATAGATGGCTGCGCTGTCTGCTGACTGCAGTTCCGGTTCTGCGGAGCGAGTCGCTCCATCAATGGCGGCTTGCGCGGGCCATTGCAATGCCCAGTAGGCGGTGCTGGCGCCCAAAAGCAGCGCGACGCCAAATGCGGCGATACGCGCATGCCAGTGATCGAGCGTTTTCCATTGCATGGTCGGGATTATCCTGTACGCAGGGGACCTCTAAAATTGTCTAATGGCGCCGTTGGTGTCGCAGGTGCGCCGCCTGCCTGCCCTTTCAGCGCGAATGCAAAATCCCACTATGAACCTCACGATCCGATCCTGTTTTTCCGCCGCCAGGCCGTCCCTCTACAAGGTAGCAAGAGCGCCGCGTAAACCGCTTGGCTTTACGCTGATTGAACTGATGGTGGTACTGGTCATCATTGGCGTGCTGGCCGCGCTGATCGTTCCCAACGTGCTCGACCGGGCTGACGACGCGCGGGTGACCGCGGCGAAGACCGATATTGCCAACCTGGTCCAGGCGCTCAAGCTGTACAAGCTTGACAACCAGCGCTACCCGACTGCCGCGCAGGGCCTGCAGGCCCTGGTTGCCAAACCGACCACGGATCCGGTTCCGGGTAACTGGAAGCCTTACCTTGACAAATTACCCAACGATCCGTGGGGCCGTCCTTACCAGTACCTGAATCCAGGCATCAAGGGTGAAATTGACGTGTTGTCTTTGGGCGCTGAAGGTAAGCCAGGCGGCGAAGGCAAGAATGCAACCATTGGCAGTTGGCAATAGCCGCCCGATGGGGCACCGCGGTGCCGCTCGCCAGACCGGCTTCACGCTGCTGGAGTTGCTGGTGGTGGTGGGCATTATTGCCATTGCCACTGCAGGTGTTGCACTGTCCATGCGTGACAGCGCGGCCGATAACCTGGAGCACGACGCGCAGCGGCTGGCGGCACTGCTTGAATCGGCCCGCGCGCAGTCGCGCATGCGTGGCGTGGCGGTGCAATGGCGGGTCAATGGCACTGGCTTTACCTTTGCGGGCGTACCCGACGGCGCGCTGCCGCAGCAATGGCTCGATCCGAACACCATGGCAGGCGACAACGCGGTGCTGGATCTGGGACCGGAGCCGATTCTTGCCAGACAAAGCGTGCTGCTGCTAAGCCGCAACAGGTCTGGCATTGGCTGGCGCGTGCAGACCGACGGCTTGCATCCGTTTATGGCGGAGCCGCAGTGAAGCGCATCTTGCGAGCGGATGGTTTCACGCTGATCGAGGTGCTGGTTGCGCTCGGCATCGTGGCTGTGGCCTTGACGGCGGGGCTGAAAGCGACGGCATCCCTGGGGCGCAACGCGCAGCGCCAGTCAGATGCCCTGCTCGCACAGATATGTGCGGAAAACACATTGATCAAGCTGCGACTGGCCCAGCAAATGCCCTCCGTGGGGGACACCACCACGCAGTGTGCCCAGGCCGGCCAGACTCTGGATGTGGTGGCCTCGGTGCGCCCCACCCCCAATCCCAATTTCATGCGTGTGGAGGCGATGGTGTCCAAGGATGCGCAGCCTGTGCTGCAAATCACCACCGTGATGGGGCGCTACTAATGCGACAGCGCGGCTTTACGCTGGTGGAACTGCTGGTTGCTCTGATGGTAATGGCCATGCTCGCCGTGCTGAGCTGGCGCGGTGTGGACGGCATGGCACGGACCACTGCCGCGACGCAGGCGCGCGCCAATGACCTGGTCGCTTTGCAAAACAGCCTGGCCCAATGGGGGGCTGATCTCGATGCCATGGCGGACCTGCCAGCCCGGGGAACCGTAGTGGCAAGCAGCGTCAATAGTGCCGGTGGCGCCGGTGCGCCGGTCAGTCCCGTTGTCGCCGGTTCCGCCAGCCCCTCGAGCCAGCCCGCGTCTCTTGACTGGAACGGGCAGGTGCTGCGCATCACCCGTGCTGCCAGCAGCGACCAGAATTCCGGGTTGCGCGTCGTGGCATGGACGCGGCGGCAAGACGCAGGTGAGGGTCGGTGGCTGCGCTGGCAGTCCGATTTGCTGAACAACCAGTCAGATCTGCAAGCGGCATGGTTGCAGGCTGCTGTGTGGGCACAAAACCCGGATGACATGGCGCGCCGCCGAGAGGTGCCGCTCTTGCCCCTGACTGACTGGCAGATTTATTACTACCGCAATGATGGATGGAGCAATCCGCTTTCCAGTACCGAGGCCGCAGCCACCGGGCCCGATGGTGTGCGTCTGGTGCTGACATTGCCGCAAGGCGGTGCGCTGGCCGGAGTGATCACGCGCGACTGGATACGCCCCACCGTGGCGGGCAACAAATCATGAGGGCCCGTCCGATGGCCCTCCCAGCGCAGCGCGGAGCCGCGATCTTGCTGGCCATGCTCACGGTCGCGCTGGTGGCGACCTTTGCGGCGGCGGCGCTGTGGCAACAGTGGCGCAGCGTCGAGGTGGAAAGCGCCGAGCGCACCCGCACACAACTCTCCTGGGTGCTCACCGGTGCGCTGGACTGGGCACGGCTGATCCTGCGCGAGGATGCGCGTACCAGCCAGGTGGACCATTTGTCCGAACCCTGGGCGGCGCCGCTGGCCGAAGCCCGTCTATCGAGCTTTTTGGCGATCGACAAAAACAATACCGACGATGCGATGGAAGCATTCCTGTCCGGCCGGATTACCGACCAGCAGGGCCTGCTGAACTTCACCAACTTGCTCCAGGACAGCAAACCTTCTCCTGCCGACATCCGGGCCTTTGCACGCCTGTTCAAATTGCTCAACCTGCCGGATGAACAGCTCAATGCACTGGTGGGCAATCTGCTGGCGGCAAGCGCCCTCAACGGGGCTTCCGGCGTGCTCGTGCCCACGCGGTTTGACCAGCTTGGCTGGCTCGGGCTGCCCACTACCACGCTGCAAGCCTTGCGCCCCTACGCAACCCTGTTGCCCACCCGCACGCAGATCAACCTCAACACCGCGCCGGCGACGGTTCTGGCAGCAGCCATTGATGGCCTGGACATCGGGCAGGCCCGCCAGATGGTGGCGCAACGCGCGCTGGCCCACTTCGATACCGTGGCGCAGGGGCTCAAGGCAGCCCAGGCTGACCTGAACAAGGTTGACGCCTCGCAATTCAGCGTGGCTTCGCGCTATTTCGCAGTGCTCGGGCAACTTCGCATTGGAGACACCACAGTGCAGGAGCTTTCACTGGTGGTGCGCGATGGCACCAACGTCACGGTGCGCTGGCGCGAGCGCCAGCCGGTGGGCAACCCGTTGGGGGCAGATCCGGCGTCCCTACAATGAGCGTCCTTTTCAACACCCCATGCCCACACTGATTCTTTACCTTTCTGCCGACACCGCTGCGAGCGGCCCGGCCAATGGCCAGGAGTTTGATTACGTTTTGCTGCGCGATGACCAGCAGACGGCGTCGCAGGGGCGTGCTGCCGTGAGCCTGTTGCCGCTGGCCGGGCGGGGCACCGAGGTAGTCGCCGTCCTGCCCGCGCGTGCCGTGTCATGGCATCCGCTGGATTTGCCAGCGCGTGTGGCTGCCAGTGTTTTGTCGCCACGCGCGGACCCGGTTCGCGCCCGCGCGGTATTGGCCGGAGCGCTGGAAGAGCAACTGCTCGATGAACCTGTACAACTGCACTTTGCCGCATTTGCAGGTAGCAGCCCGGAGTCCCCGCTCTGGATTGCCGCCTGCGACCGCGGGGCTCTCAAAACCACATTGCAGGTTCTCGATGCCGCCGGGCGAACGGTGACCCGCATCGTCGCCGAATGCGAGCCGGTGGACCCTGACGCACCTGCGGTTGCCTGGGTCAGTGCCACGATGGAGCCTGCCTTGGTTGCCTTGTGTACTTCCACCGGTGTGGCATTGCTGCCGATCGGCCCGGTCGCGACCTCGCTGGCCCAGTCACAGAGCCAGCTCGAACTGCTGGCTGAGCCCGCCGTTTTAGGCATTGCCGAGCAAGCTTTTGGCAGGTCGGCTACGGCCCATACACTGGCCCAGCGCATGGTGCGCGCGGCGGCTTCCAACCGTAATCTGGCGCAGTTTGAACTGATGGCTTCCAAAAGTGGGCGCGCCTTCAAGCAGCTCACGCTGCAGTGGCAAAAGCTGTTGCATGCGCCGCAGTGGCGTCCGTTGCGCTGGGGCCTGGTTGCCTTATTGCTGACCCAGGTAGTCGCGCTGAACGCGGTGGCGTATCGCCAGAAAGCACTGATCGCGCTAAAGCGCGCCGAGATTGAAAACGTCTTTGTCCATACTTTTCCGGATGTGCCAGTGGTGGTTGACGCACCCGTGCAGATGCGGCGCGAACTTGGCGTGCTGGCCCAATCACGTGGTGCCAGTGAAACCGACCCGGCCCGTTTGTTGACTGCAATCGGAGGCGCCCTCGCTAAAGCGAGCGGCAACAGCGCCGGGAATAAATCCGGCAAAGCGAAAAATCTCTCGGCCATCGATCTGGCTAGCGGCGAACTTCGACTCAAGTCCGACGCATGGACTGACGCGGATGCACGTGCTGTCAGTGCCGCGATCGGGCCCATGGGCTGGAGCGTGCTGTTGCAGGGTCAACAATTGCTGGTGCGGCGTGAGGGAGTGCAATAAATGGCGAGCAATAAACCCGGCGCACAGGCTGATAAGGCCAGACGGCCGAATCCGCCAGGCGGCCGGCACTCCGGATTGCAACCGTATTGGGAGGTGCTGCGAGCCCGCTGGGGCGCATTGGCACCGCGCGAGCAACGCGGCCTGGGCATCGCGGCCCTGGTCGTGCTGGTGGCAATTGCATGGTCTGCGTTGTTCGCCCCGGCCTTGCGCACCTTGCAGCGCGCGCCTGAACAGATGCGCCAGCTGGATGCGCAGCTCGAGCAGATGCGCCACCTGCAAGCCCGCGCCGAGGCATTGCGAACCCAGGCCGGAGTCAGTGCTGGCGAGGCTTTGAAAATGTTACAGGCGTCTATCGCTGATCTGGGGGCCGCAGCCAAGCTGCAGGTAGTCGGTGACCAGGCTACATTGAACTTGCGGCAGGCAGACGCGGTGGCCCTGGCGCAGTGGCTGGCCCGACCCGGCGCTGCGTTGCGCGTGCAACCCGGGGAAGTCCACCTGCAGCGCGACGCCGGCAGCCCTGCAACCTGGAGCGGCACGTTGGTTTTTACGCTGCCGCCGGGCGGCGACAAGCCGTGAGGCCCTCGGCTTTGCGTGATTCCGCCCTTTATCGCGGGCGCGACCGGATGCGGGCTCCGTGGTCGTGGGCGCTGGCCGGACTTTGCTGTGGCGTCCTGGGTGCCGTGCTGGTCTTCGCGCCGGCAGTCTGGATGGAGCGCGTCGCCAATGCCATGGGACAGGGGCGTGTGGTATTGAGCGACAGCACCGGCACGGTGTGGTCCGGATCTGCGCAATTGGCCCTTTCCGGAGGCCAGGGCAGCCGTGACGCCGTGCGTTTGCCCGGTCGCCTGCATTGGGTGATGGGCCTGGGCTGGGACCATGTAAAAACCGCCTTGTCGGCAGATTGCTGTACCGCCGGGCCAATCCTGCTGCAACTGGCCCCCCGCATTGGCTGGCCGCTCGTGAGTGGCTGGCATTTGCAGGTGCACTCCAGCGAGTCCAACTGGCCTGCAGCACTGCTGGCAGGTTTGGGCACTCCCTGGAACACCGTGCGGGCCGAGGGCAGCCTGGGGGTGAGCACCAGCGGTTTTTCAATACACACGGCGCTTGATCGCGTGGTGATGGAGGGTCATGTGCAACTCGATGCGCGCGATATGCGCTCGAGCCTGTCCACACTGGCGCCCCTGGGCAGCTACCGGCTGCTTCTCACCGGTGGTGAACAGCCCGCGCTGGCGCTGACAACACTGGGCGGACCCCTTCAACTCCAGGGGCAGGGCCAATGGACTTCGGGCCGATTGCGCTTTGTGGGCGAGGCCAGCGCAGCGCCGTCACACGAGCAGGAACTGTCCAATCTTCTTAACATCATGGGCCGGCGCGATGGCGTACGATCCCGCATCAACATTGGTTAGCCTTATGTCACGATTCTTACGCCACCCGCAGTTGTGCCCTGGCATCCTCATCGCAGCATGCACCGCCGGATTGTTGTCCCCCTCGACCAGCGCACTCGCGCAGGCGTCCTCACCCGCAGGCGCTGTGGTGACAGCCCCAACCCGTGGCGCTCCGGTCACCCTGAATTTTGTCAACGCCGATATCGAGGCTGTCGCCCGCGCCATGGCCAACATTACCGGGCGCCAGGTGGTGGTCGATCCCCGGGTCAAAGGCACCATCAGCCTGAGCAGTGACAAGCCGGTCTCGCCTGGCGCCGCATACGACCAGTTTTTGGCGGCCCTGCGCTTGCAGGGTTTTACGATGGTCGAATCCGCGGGGCTGGACAAGGTGGTGCCTGAGGCCGACGCCAAACTGCAAAGCAGTGCGGTCAGTGCCGGTGCGGTTCCGGGCAACGGCAGCCAGATCGTGACGCAGATTTTCAGGCTCAATTTTGAGAGCGCCAATAATCTCTTGCCGGTGCTGCGGCCGCTGATCAGCCCGAACAACGTGATCAACGTCAACCCGGGCAATAACTCGCTGATCATCACGGATTACGCCGACAACTTGCAGCGCATTGCACGCATCATTGCGGCCAGCGATGTAGCCGCCGGTACCGACCTTGAAGTACTGCCGCTGAAGTACGCCATCGCCAGTGACCTGGGTCCGCTGCTGTTGCGCCTGACCGAAACCGGCAGCACTGCACCGGCGGCAGCGGGGCAGACGGATACCGCATTCAAAACCACCATCATTGCCGAGCCGCGCAGCAACTCTCTGCTGGTGCGTGCAGCCAATCCGGCCCGTGTGGCGATGGTCAAGGCGCTGGTAGCCAAGCTCGATCAGCCCGGCGTGCAAGGCAGTGAGGGCACTGGCAATATTCACGTGGTCTATCTGAAAAACGCCGACGCCACCAAACTTGCAACGACGCTGCGCGCTGTGATGTCGGGTGAGGTCAGGGCCGCTACCAGCACCACGAATGGTTCAAGCAGCCAGCCGCCGGGCACGGCGGGTACGGCCAGCGGCAGCAGCAATTTCTCCAACGTTTCTGCGAGCAGCGCTTCGGGCAGCGCGGGTGCGGCCACCACCGGCGGGCAGATTCAGGCCGACGTACCGACCAACTCGCTCATCATCACGGCGAGCGATCCGCAATACCGGCAACTGCGGGAAGTCATAGAGCAGCTCGACGCGCGCCGCGCACAGGTGTATGTGGAGAGCCTCATTGTTGAAGTCAATGCCAACAAGGCGGCGCAGTTCGGTATTCAGTGGCAGGGAGCAACCGGAACTACGGGCAATACGGTCGGCCTGCTGGGCACCAACTTCAGCACCGGCGGCGCTGCCAACATCATCAGCCTGGCCACTGGCGCAGCCTCCGGCAGTACTCTGCCATCGGCGGGTCTGAATGTCGGCGTGGCCAATAACTACAACGGGGTTTACGCGCTGGGTTTTCTGGCCAACTTTTTGCAGCAGGATTCAGACACCAATATTCTGTCCACGCCGAATCTGCTCACGCTTGACAACGAAGAAGCCAAGATTGTGGTCGGCCAGAATGTGCCGTTTGTGACCGGTCAGTACACCACCACGTCAACCAGCAGCACCGGCGCGGTCAATCCGTTCCAAACGATTGAGCGCAAGGACGTAGGCATCACGCTCAAAATCAAGCCGCAGATCAGCGAAAACGGCAGCATCAAGCTGACCATTTTCCAGGAGTCATCGTCCATTGACACCTCATCGCTGACCTCTAGTGGCGGGCTCATCACCAACAAGCGCACGATTGAATCCAATGTGCTGGTGGATGACGGCGGAATTGTGGTGCTGGGCGGTTTGTTGCAGGACCAATACAGCGGTGCCAAGGACCGCGTACCGGGGCTGGCCGATATTCCGCTGCTGGGCAATCTGTTCAAGAGCGAGCAGCGCAGCCGCAACAAGCTCAATCTGATGGTGTTTTTGCGACCGGTGGTGGTGCGCGATGCGGCCGGCAGCGCGGCTTTGGCCGGAGCCCGCTACGACCAGATGCGCAGCCTGCAACAAAATCAGCAGCCTGTGGCCAACGATGTCATTCCGATCAACCAGGCCAACGTGCTGCCCGAAATTCCGGCCAAAGATCTGCCCGGGTCGCAGCAAAAGCCGCAAGCCCCCAACCCCTTGGTGCCGCCCAGTGGCCGTTAGTCCGAACTAGGAAATTCATACCGCCATGCGCTACCCATTGCCCTATGCTTTCGCCCGCAACCAGCAGGTTTTGCTGGAAGACGACGGCAGCGCATTGACGCTTTGGATGCACCCGCTCACCCCGCCCTCCGGGGTGAGCGAAGTAATGCGCAAATTCACCGCCAGCCGGGTTGAGGTGGAGGCTGCCAACGCGCTGCAGCAGCGCATCAGCGCCGCCTACGCAAAAGGCGAATCCAGCGCCGCATCGGTGGTCAGTGAAGTTGAGAGTGACGCCGACTTGTCGCGCATGATGCAGGAACTTCCGGCAGTAGAAGACCTGCTGGAAAGCGCGGGCGATGCGCCCATCATCCGCATGCTCAACGCCCTGCTGACGCAGGCTGCGCGTGACGGCGCCAGCGACGTTCATATCGAACCCTATGAGCGCCACAGCAGCGTGCGCTTCAGGGTGGACGGCACTTTGCGAGAGGTCGTGCAGCCCAATCGGGCGCTGCATGCGGCGCTGATTTCGCGCTTGAAAATCATGGCGCAGCTCGATATTTCTGAAAAACGCCTGCCCCAGGATGGCCGCATTTCGCTGCGCATCGGAACCCGCGCCATGGACGTGCGCGTCAGCACATTGCCCAGCGCACACGGCGAGCGCGCGGTGCTGCGATTGCTCGACAAGAGCCAGAACAAAATCGAGCTGGAGTCGGTCGGTTTGCAAGGCGAGGTGCTGCAGCGGTTGGAGTCGCTGATTGGCCAGCCACACGGCATCATCCTGGTGACCGGCCCTACCGGTTCGGGTAAAACCACCACCCTGTACGCCGCGCTAAGCCGGCTCGATGCCGGTACGCAGAACATCATGACGGTGGAGGACCCGATTGAATATGAGCTGGCAGGTGTCGGACAGACACAGGTCAACCCCAAAATCGACCTGACCTTTGCCAAGGCATTGCGTGCCATCCTGCGCCAAGACCCGGACGTGATCATGATCGGTGAAATTCGCGATTTCGAGACGGCGCAAATTGCGATTCAGGCATCACTGACAGGCCACCTGGTGCTTGCCACCTTGCACACCAACGACGCTGCCAGTGCGGTGACGCGCCTGACGGACATGGGGGTGGAGCCGTTTCTTCTGAGCTCAAGCCTTTTGGGCGTTCTGGCGCAGCGCCTGGTGCGCAAATTGTGCGGCCATTGCGGTGGCAAAGGTTGCGGCGAATGCGGACAAACCGGCTATCAGGGCCGCACCGGCATTTTTGAATTGCTGGTGACCGATGACACGCAGCGTGCCCTGATCCATGCGCAGGCTTCTGAAGCAGATCTGCGTGCCGCAGCCCTGGCCGCCGGCATGGTGCTGATGCGTGACGATGGCGCGCGCTTGGTGCAAAGTGGCATCACATCGCCGGAAGAACTGGTGCGGGTGACGCGGGATTAAAAAAGCCCCGCCAGTTTGAAATGGCGGGGCTTGGCAGTCGTCCTGGGCGGATTACTGTTTGATTGCTTCCACCTGAATCACCAGGTGCGCTTCTTTCGGGAAGCCGTACTGAATCCCATAGTCCATGCCGAACGCAGTGCGGTCGATGGTGGTCTCGAAATCACCACCACACACTTCACGTTTGATCATCGGGCTCTGGTAGCAGTTGAATTGGTTGGCTTTGAGCGTCACTGGAAGCGTCTTGTCCAACAACGTCAGGTTGCCGGAGATGGTGCTGACCTTGTCGCCATTGAAGGTGAACTTGTCACCCACAAACTTGATGGTCGGGTACTTGGCGGCATTGAACAAATCCGCGCTTTGCAGATGCTTGTTGAAGGCCTCCAAGCCGGTGTTGATGGAAGTCACATCAATGGTCGCTTCAACCTTGCCGGTCTTGGCAACGCGGTCAAGCTGCACTGAACCTTCTTTTTTGTCAAAGCGTCCGCGGTTGGTCGATGTGCCGAAGTGGCCGATTTCAAACGTCACATAGGTGTGATTCGGATCGAACGCGTAGGTTGCGTTTTCAGCGTGTGCAACGCCAGCCGCAAATGTGGCAGCGGCTGCGGCGGCCATAAGCAATTTCTTCATAAAAATATTCCTAAAAGTTACAGTGAAAAGGAGCTTGAAAAACGGGGAGTTCTACAGAAGAGTCGCTCAGAGCTTGCCCATCCCGCTGATGGCCAGCTTGAGTTTGACCAGCACGTCGTCGGCCACCATGGAGGTATCTTCCCATTCGCCTTCGCCGATTTTGAAGGCCAGCCGTTTGATGTTGAACTGGCCAACCACGGTTGTAATGCCGCCGGCCTGGCTCAGTGCAACCGGCACGTCCACATCCCTGACGTTGCCTTTGATGGTCAGCTTGCCGGAAACCTGGAACTTGCCACCACCCAGACTTTTCACGGCGGAGGACTGAAAACTGGCCTGCGGGAACTTCGGCACATTGAACCAGGGTGCCTTGGGCAACTCGGCATCCGACTCCGGCGCCCCGAGCGTGGCGCTCGCAGTATCAACCGTGAAGGCGATTTTGGCTGAGTCGGGTTTGGCAGTATCAAACGCAATTTGCGCATCAAACTTCTTGAACTGGCCTTCGAGCGCAACGCCCATTTGTTTGGTGACAAAACTGATGCTGCTTTGCGCAGGAATGAGTTTTTGTTGCGCGAAAGCGCTGCCAGCGAATGTGCCGGTTGCGGCAATCACCAGAAGCAAGGATTTGAATGCGTGGAATTTCATGGTTGTTCCTGAAAAGTTAACGGCGCAAGGACATGCGCTTGAGCAAGCCGTCGCGGTCAATGAACTGGTGTTTCACTACTGCGGCAATGTGCAGCACTACCAACGCTGCCAGTGCAAAGGCACTGAATTTGTGAAAGGGTTTGATCAGCGCAGCCAGCGCTTT
>CAIOLZ010000229.1 GCA_903859265.1 uncultured beta proteobacterium | reverse complement strand
TTGCCCATGCCATTGCGACCCAGCAAACCCAGCGTTTCTCCGCGGCCAATGCGAATATCGACACCGTGCAACACGTGGCTGGAACCGTACCACGCGTGCAGGGCGTGGGCATCGAGAATCCACTCGGGCGCAGCAACAGGGGAGGTCGGGGAAATATTTGCCATGTCAATGCTCGCCCAGATAAGCGGTTTGCACCGAGGGGTTCAGGCGCACAGCCGCGGGCGTGTCGGTAGCAATCACTGCACCGTTGACCATGACGGTGACTTTGTCGGCAATGCGGAACACGGCATCCATGTCGTGTTCGACCAGCAAGATCGCGTGCTGCGGCTTGAGCGCATCCAGCAGGGTCAACATGCGTTCGGTTTCCTCTGCGCCCATGCCGGCCAGGGGCTCGTCCAGCAGCAGCACTTGCGGCTGCGTTGCGAGGCACATAGCGATTTCGAGCTGGCGTTTTTGACCGTGCGAGAGCAGTCCCGCAGGGCGGGTCAACAAGGCCGACAAGCCCACACGTTCGGCCACTTCTGCGGCGACTGCACTGCTGATCACGCAATGCGCTGCACTGCGCCACCAATGCCAGGGTTTTTGGTGCATCGCCTGCGCGGCAAGGCGGCAATTTTCGAGTACAGAGAAGCTTGGATAGATGGTATTGCGCTGGTAGCTGCGCCCCAAACCGGCACGGGCGCGGCGTGGCTGCGTCCAGCGGGTCACGTCCTGGCCCAGCAACTCGACCGCACCTTCAGACGGTGCAATCTCGCCCGACAAAATATTGATCAGAGTGGATTTGCCCGCTCCGTTGGTACCAATAACGGCGTGGACGCAGCCCTGGCGCAGTGCCAGTGATACCTGATTCAAGGCTACCAGCCCGCCCCAGCGGCGGGTAATGTTTTGGGCACGCAGCAATACGACGCCGATTTGCTCAGGTGCTTGCATCGTCCACCCCATGGGTTTGGCTACGGCCTGTCAGGCGCGCCCGAATCTGTTGGGGTACGCCCACCAAGCCGCTGGGCAAAAGCACCACGCTGGCGATGATCGACAGGCCCAGCCCCAAATGCCAGTGCTTGGCCATGCTGCCAAATACCGCCTCGGATTTGAAAAACTCCTGCAACAACGCGAACGCAAAGGCGCCAACCAATGCACCCCGCAAATGGCCCAGGCCGCCCAGAATAATCATGATCAAAACTGCGCCGGACAAATGCCAGCTCATCAGTTCCGGATTGACGAAGCCATCCTTCACTGCAAATAAAAACCCCGCCAGGCCGGCAATCGCACCCGACAGCACAAACGCTGCGAGCTTGTAAGGGTAAGTCGAAAATCCGGTGGCCCGCATGCGCTGCTCGTTGACCCGGATGCCTGCGAGCGCTCGGCCAAAGCGCGAACGGTTTAACAAGGCCAAAAATCCGAACACAACAAGCAGACAGGTCCACGTGAAACCGTACAGGGCAAGCGGTTTGTCCAGGTCCAGCCACGCACCCAGCACCGGTTTAAACATCAGATAAATGCCGTCGGTGCCGCCCCCCAAGGGCGTGTCGTGCACCACGTAATACGCCATTTGCGCAAAGGCGAGCGTCACCATGATGAAGTAAGCACCTTTGGTACGCAGCGACAGGGCTCCCACCAGCAACGCAAAAAGTCCGGCACATGCCAAGGCGGCGGGGAGCAACCAAAACACCGACGCGGCATCACTTTGCGGCGACAGCAATACAGCAGCATAGGCACCGATACCAAAAAAAGCCGCCTGCCCGAAACACACCAGCCCGGTTGTGCCTACCAGCAATTCAAGGCTCAGGGCAAAGATGGCATAGACCATGGTTTTGGTAACAAAGTCAACGCCGTAGCTGCCTGCAACCGCAGGAAAAGCAGCCATGCCGAGAAAGGCCAGGCCCACGAATAGAAATTTGAAGCGGTTCATAAATGGGGCGGACTTCTAGCCTGCTTTAAACAGGCCATCGGGCCGCCACAACAAAATCAGCGCCATCAGCACATAGACCAAAACACCCGCTGCCTGGGGCAGCAGCACTTTGCCAAACGTGTCCACAAACCCGATCAGCAAGGCCGCCAGCAGCGCGCCGCGAATCGAACCAATGCCGCCGATGACCACCACTACAAAACACAGAATCAAAACCGTGTCGCCCATGCCCGGATAGACCGACGACACCGGCGCTGCAACCATGCCCGCCAGCACCGCAATGGCCATGCCCGCCGCAAACACCACGCGGTACAAGAATTTGATGTCGATACCCAGCGACTGCACCATTTCGCGGTTGCTGCTGCCGGCGCGGATCATCATGCCAAGACGCGTGCGGGTGAAAACCCAGTACATCCCCAGCGCCAGCAGCAAACACACACCCGACATGAAAAGGCGATAAACGGGGTAGGTCATCACATCCCCGAGTGGCAGGGTGCCGGACAAAATCGCCGGCGGGCTGACGCCATGCACATCGTCTCCCACCAGCAGGCTGCGCACCTCTTCAAAGACCAGAATCAGGCCGTAGGTCATGAGCACCTGTTGCAAATGCTCGCGCGTATAGAGAAAGCTGAAAAATGCCCACTCGAGCACGTATCCCAGAATGACTGCCAGCACCACGCCCACCAGCAGGGTAGTGAAAAACCCGCCGCCCAGCGTGCCCGCCACCAGCGGCGCCAGGGCAAACGCCATATACGCCCCGAGCATGTAAAAACTGCCATGCGCCAGGTTGATCACACCCATGATGCCGAAAATCAGCGTCAAGCCGGATGCCACCAAAAACAGCAGCAGCCC